>NZ_JAGMUE010000153.1:0-4752 GCF_019049165.1 Streptomyces sp. AC627_RSS907 | reverse complement strand
ACGAGGACGATCCCGCTTGGTTCGCCTCCGTCGCGGTGCTGGACGAGGGCAGCTACGAGATCGTCCGGAGTGACACCAGTCGGCGTGAGCACGACGTCGCCACCCAGACCAGCATCAATCAGATCGCAGGCGACCTCATCAAGTGGCTGGCCGCCCGCGCTACCTAAAACACGGCCTAGCCCCCCTCTGCGCTGGGGAACCCCGGGGCCGGAGTGCGGCTGCCTGGTGAAGGTCTTCGCGGAGCGCCCGGAGCGGGCCCCCATAGAGAGCCACCGGCCCGGTCGAGTTGACCGGGGCCGGCCTTCACACCGCTCCGGAACATCCACTGCGGCCATGAACCGGTCATCTGTGTCCGAAGCCACAGGTGCTCAGGCTGCCAGGTCGTCCAGAGGGTGGAGATGGCCTGGGCTGGTGTCGCTCCAGGACCTCGCACTGGCATGTCCGCACGGTGATCACGCTGGATGGCCGCACACAGTTCGGCCTTCGAGCATCAGTGCGGCCAGTTTGAGGTTCCCCCGCTGTGCGGGAGTGGCTGATGAGCTGGTCAGAGCGGGTAGACGTGGGTTCACGTTCGCTTGTTCGGTCGCTGCCTGGTCGACGTAGTGCTTCTCCTCGTACTCGATCGGGCTGAGGTGGTCGAGCCGTTTCTGGATGCGGCGTGGGTTGTAGAAGCCGTCGATGTAGTCGAAGAGCGCGAGGTTCGCCTCGGCCCTGGTGGCGAAGACGCGGCCGCGGATGCATCCGGTCTTGATGACCATCCACAGGTTCTCCGCCAGGGCATTGTCGAACGAGTCGCCGACCGAGCCCATGGACGCCTGGATACCGGCCCAGACCAGGCGCGTTGTGAGCTTCACGGACGTGTACTGACAGCCGTGGCCGGCGTGGTGGACGAGCTCGCCCGGGGCGACTTCGCGGCTGGCCAGGGCATACTCCAGCGAGGTGAGGACCAGGTCCGCGTCCGCGCGGGCAGAGGCCTCCCAGGCCACGACCCGGCGGGAGAACGCGTCGCGGATCGCGGACAGCCACAGCGGCCCCTCCCCGGTGGGATCATGGTCAGGTCGGTGCCCCACAGCCGGTTGGGCCCGTTGGCGGCGAAGTCGCGTTCGAGCCCTCGCACGGATACGGGCACCGCAGTGACGCCAGTGACTGCGGTGCCCGTCAGCACGTACACCAAGCACCACTGAGCATCACCACGCGCCAAGGAACGAGCACCGCCAAGGAAGCCCCCGCTGCAGCATCCCCCGGCACCCGCCGGGGCTTCGTCGTGCTGCCCGGAGGAGGCCACCGTGCCCGCCTTCGAGACCCTTCCCCGCTTCACCGCCGACCTCCAGCACCTTGCCCCCGCCCAGCGCCAGCGCTTCCGCCGTGTCGTGCCGGACGCCTTCGTGCCGGACTTGCGTCCCGGCCGCCAGTTCTGCCCCGGGTTACGGGGAGCGCGCGGGGTCGTAGATTCCACAACCCCCGGCAGCATGAACCCGCACGCTCGACGGACGCTGTGGTCGTGGAGCGTGCGGGTTGGGGTACGTGTGCGGGGCTGCTCGTCGTAGTATTCGGCGCAGACGCCGGGTGAGGACTGGAGTGCCTACAGGTCGAGGATTCCTGGTGGTTTGGCCAGGCCAGGGCCGCCGTCGCGGATCCAGGCGGTGATGTCGTACGGCCCGAAGCCGAACGTCGACTTCACCCAGCTCTGCGAACAAGAGCCGACCGCCTCCGGCTTCGGCACAGCCGCCTGGCCCGGCAGAACCGGAGTAGGGACGCGGAAGGCCCCGCACGGAACCGGGAGGCCGAGGGTTCACGTGCGGGACCGCTCACGGGGTGTGAGCCGTCAGACCCGGGTCAGGGTGTACGTGCCCGTACCGTCCTGCCTGCCGCTGGAATACTGGCGGATCAATTCCCCGTCCGCGTACCGGTCGTGGCCCATCATGGAACCGGTGTACTTGTTCTGAACACCGATCTTCGAGCTGCCGGGTACGTCGCGGTAGATGTAGAACCGCTGGAGGTCGTCCTCCGCGCAGGTGGCCGTCGTCAGGTAGGCCTGCTCCTGGTGGGCGATGTTTGCCGGGATGGCTGCGCATCCGCCGTTGCCCCAGTTCCACAGGGTCGCCTCGAGGACTCCGTTGTTCTCCGTGACGTTGCACAGGCGCCAATTGTCCAGGTGGGCGCTGGTGAAGTTGGATGTGCGCAGGCGGATGCCGTCGTTGGCCAGGAGCGGTGCGTTCCAGTTCAGGGGCTTGCCGGGAACGTCGATCTTGTAGGCGCCGGCTTGGCAGGTCAGGGCGGCTTGCGCGGTGCGCCCGGTGGCCTTGGGCTGTTCGGCGGACGTGCCAGTAGTGGGAGCCGGGCGCTGCGCAAGGCGGTCCTGCGTCTGCTTCGCTGCCGGGGACACCGCGCCCGCCGGGTGCTCGGCCTTCGCGGTGGGCGAGGCGCAGTCGAGGAGGCTCTTTGCCTTGGCCATGATGCTGTTGGGCGGCACTGTGTCCTCGCAGCGCACCGCGCCTTCCTCAAGGGCGGTGTAGGTGGTGAAGCTGCCGCTGTCGGGCCCCTCGATCCACTTCAACGCCCAACTGCCGTCGCTCTGTTGACTGCGGTTGCAGTTGAGGCTTCTGTACGTGCCCGTGACTTTCTTCGTGCCCTTGTAGACGCCGTAGTAGCCGGGCCGGGTGAAATTCCACGTAACCGTGTTCGACTCGCTGCTGGTGGAGGAGTAGTTGACCTGAACGTTCAGGCCCAGGCTCGCACCGACGGTGCCGAGGGTCTCGACGGCGAAGCTGCCCTGGACATTGCCGTTGAGGCCGACCGAGACCGAGATAGTGGTGTTGGTGCTGGTGGTGACGCTTTGGTAGCCGGTAGTGCCCTGGGTGACGTACCAGCCCTTGAAGTGGGTGATCTCCGAGGAGACTTCGGTCGTCTTGACGTACGGGCGGCGTGTGCCGAGGTCGGCTGCCGTGCAGACGTCGCCGGGTTTGACCTGCGTGGCGGCGGCGGGCTTCGCCGGTGCGGCCGAGGCCGGTGAAGCGGCAAGGCCCACGGTGGCTACAGCGGCCGAGGCCGCACAGGCCATGAGTGTTCCGCCTATGCGGCTGACGGGTCTTGTGGGGCGCATCGTTGCCCTTTCCCCCTGGTTGTTTGTCCGTTCAAGGGGTGAACGTAACTGCCTCGGGAGTGCGGGTGCGAGCCGGTAATGGGCCAAAACTGATCACGGAGGGTCCTATTCCGACCCTGTTGCGCAGGAGCGTCGGGCAGGTTCCATCACTAACGGACCCGTACGCCATCGAACAGGGGACCCCCCTTTGAAACACGTCAGACGGCTGCTCGCGGCGATAGTCACGCTCGCCTTGACCGCAGTTCTCCTCGCCCTGGGCGTCTCACCGGCCGCCGCCGCGCCACTATCGGCGGCCCCCGAGGACCAAGGCACCTGCACGGCCACCACCCCCGGTTCCAAACTCGCACGCCGAGGCGCGGCATGGGCGTGCACCAAGGAGCGGCCCATCACCGCCGGGGATCTTGCCCGTATCCGCGCCCGCGTCGCTGCTGCCCCCGAGGTCGCCGCTGCCCCCCGGAACGGCGTCGACCCCGGGGACGACCCGGATGCCAGCCCGGAGGCGCTGTGCACCTCCAGCAAACGCCAGGACGTCGTCTCCAACCGTCACGCCTACTGCATGCGCCACGCCATCGTGTACGCGCTTGTGAACCGCGCGGGTGACACAATCGGCACGGCCGAACTCCTGATCACGGCCCGGTCCGCGCTGGACCCCTACAGCGTGAGGTGGCAGGAGAACATCGCCGTCTTCGCCGGCAAGTACGACGGTGTTTCAGCGGTGAGACTCGCTCTGTCGTCGTCGTGCACCGTGTGCATACCGGGGCCGCCCGCCTGGGGTGGCGGGGCCATCGAGCTGCGCGCGGGTGAGGAGGACCAGACTGGACATTTCTTCTACGAGACCACTACCCGGGGCGGCGGCGAGCGCTCGCGCAGCGTGATCGCCTACCAGAGCCAGACGGAGAGTCCCGACGCGGACTACCCCGTCATCAGCTATGGGCAGTGGGCGGGCCCCTCGGTGGCCTGTGACGGGCAGGTCGGCAGTACTCCCGGCTGCATCGCCACCGAAAACCTGGCCAGGGTGGTCCTCAGCAAGTCCCAGTACGGAGCCTCCGCAGTGGCCTACGAATGGGCGCAGAACAACCTGAGCGACAACAGCGCCATGGGCACCGAGAAAAGGCCGCTCACGCGCGACGCGGACAAGGCAAGGGCACAGAGCAGGAGTTACTACACCTGCAAGGCTCCCCCGGAGCCTTTCGTGGCCGACCCCACCGTCGTGAATGATGAATGTGACGAGTTCCCCTTCGCCAGGACCCGCCAGGGCGGCACGCTCGGCTCCCTGTGCGCGGAGATCATCCCCCGCTACGTGGGCGGCGGCGCATGGCGGGTAGACGTCGTACGCGACGAACCGGTGGCACCCTGCATCAGGGCCCATGTCCCCTCAGACCAGAACCAGAACGCGGGGCGGTCCGTGGGCCGTCAGGTTCAGTCCGAGCGCGTCCTCCAAGGCGAGGCATACCAGGTGGTCATCACCCCCTAGGCCGTGTTTTAGGTAGCGCGGGCGGCCAGCCACTTGATGAGGTCGCCTGCGATCTGATTGATGCTGGTCTGGGTGGCGACGTCGTGCTCACGCCGACTGGTGTCACTCCGGACGATCTCGTAGCTGCCCTCGTCCAGCACCGCGACGGAGGCGAACCAAGCGGGATCGT
Organism: Streptomyces sp. AC627_RSS907; assembly: GCF_019049165.1. NCBI lineage: Bacteria > Bacillati > Actinomycetota > Actinomycetes > Kitasatosporales > Streptomycetaceae > Streptomyces > Streptomyces sp. AC627_RSS907. The sequence goes on along the minus strand of NZ_JAGMUE010000153.1, from coordinate 6 downwards.
CCTCGT
>NZ_JAGMUE010001513.1:0-562 GCF_019049165.1 Streptomyces sp. AC627_RSS907 | reverse complement strand
GTACTCGCGCCGGGCCTCGTTCACCACCTCCTTCTTGGTCGCGCCCCCGGAGAAGCGAAGGGCCTTCGCGAGGGCGTCGTCGTCCAGGTCGATGGTGGTCACGCTCATATTTGCCTCCGCTATATAAGACCAACAGCACCTTTGAATATAACAACGGCCGCCCGATCCCGGCCCGCGAACGCGCCCGAGCGCCGCCCCGGGTGGGTCGGGACGGCGCTCGGAGGGGATGGTGGGTCAGTCGGCGATCGGCAGGTACACCCGGTTGCCGGCGGCGGCGAACTCCCGGGACTTCTCCGCCATCCCGGCCTCGGCGGCGGCGGCGTCCAGAGCGCCGCCGTGCTCGCGGCGGATGTCCTGAGAGATCTTCATCGAGCAGAACTTCGGCCCGCACATCGAGCAGAAGTGCGCCGTCTTGGCGGGCTCGGCCGGCAGGGTCTCGTCGTGGAAGGCGCGGGCCGTGTCCGGGTCGAGGGCCAGGTTGAACTGGTCCTCCCAGCGGAACTCGAACCGCGCGTCGGAGAGCGCGTCGTCCCACTCCTGGGCGCCGGGGTGCCCCTTGGCC
>NZ_JAGMUE010001512.1:0-605 GCF_019049165.1 Streptomyces sp. AC627_RSS907 | reverse complement strand
ACGTCACCGAGCAGGTGCACCGTGGCCGCGAGCTGCGGGCCCACCGCGCGGCCGAGGGTGGCATCCTCGCCCGCACCGCCGACCAGCTCAAGGACGCCGACCCCGAGCACCTGCGGGAGACCGTCGCCCACCTGAACGTACGGCCCGTCTTCACCGCACACCCCACCGAGGCCGCCCGCCGCAGCGTGCTGAACAAGCTGCGCCGCGTCGCCTCCCTCCTGGACCGGCTCGCCGACGAGGGCGACAGCCGCCGCACCCAGTTGCGGCTGGCCGAGAACATCGACCTGCTGTGGCAGACCGACGAGCTGCGGGTGGCCCGGCCCGAGCCCGCCGACGAGGCCCGCAACGCCGTCTACTACCTGGACGAGCTGCACGCGAACGCCGTCGGCGACGTCCTGGAGGACCTCGCCGCCGAGCTGGAGCGCGTCGGCTCCCCGCTGCCCGCCGGCACCCGGCCGCTCACCTTCGGCACCTGGATCGGCGGCGACCGCGACGGCAACCCCAACGTCACCCCCGAGGTCACCTGGGACGTGCTGCTGCTCCAGCACGAGCACGGCATCACCGACGCCATGCGGGCCGTGGACGACCTGCGGGCGGCCCTGTCC
>NZ_JAGMUE010001511.1:0-622 GCF_019049165.1 Streptomyces sp. AC627_RSS907 | reverse complement strand
CTCCCTGGCGGGACGTGCCCGAACGCTACGGGCCCTGGGATCGGGTCTATGACCTGTTCCGACGCTGGCAGCGGGACGGCACCTGGGCAAGGCTCCTCACCCAGCTTCAGGCCGAGGCGGACGCGAAGGGCCTGATCACCTGGGAGGTCAACGTCGACTCCACCGTCTGCCGGGCCCACCAGCACGCTGCCGGAGCGGCGAAAAGGGGGACCTCCAGAAGGAACCGCCCGGCGGGATCTTCATCGAGCCGGCCGATCACGGCCTCGGACGCTCCCGCGGCGGACTGACCAGCAAGATCCACCTCGCGGTCGAGCAGGGGCAGAAGCCCTTGTCCGTCGTGATCACGGCCGGGCAGCGGGGCGACCCCCCGCAGTTCGAAGCGGTCCTGGAAGCCGTCCGGGTCCCGAGGCTGGGGCCCGGCAGGCCGCGCAAGCGCCCGGACCGGGTGCGGGCCGACAAGGCGTACGACTCCCGCGGCAATCGCTCCTACCTGCGCAGACGCGGCATCAAGGCCACCATTCCGGTTCCGGTGGACCGAGTCCGCAACCGCCTCAAGCATGGATCGCGCGGGGGGCGCCCGAGGTCAACAGGTTCCCGGGGTGCCCGGCCGGACCCCGGAGGC
>NZ_JAGMUE010001510.1:0-636 GCF_019049165.1 Streptomyces sp. AC627_RSS907 | reverse complement strand
GCGAAACAGCCCGGCGGACGGGACGAGGAAACAGAGAGGGAAGGAGGCGCCCCTTCGCTAAGGGGTGCGGGGCGTACGAACTCAGAAGAGCCGCTTACGACCCCAGAAGAAGATGAACGCCACGACACCGGCGGTGAGGGCGAACAGGATCGACGCCCCGAACCATTGCATGGCGTTCATCTGCGACATCGGGAGGTACTGCACCGACCAGCCCACGACATCGGCCTTGTCCAGGCACGCCTGCTGTGCCGCGTCGGTCTCCGCATGCCTACAGGTGCTCCAGCCCAGCAGATCCCCGCTGCCAGTGACATACGACTGATCGATTTCGTGGGCGCTGTAGGGCAGCGACGGGAACGTGTTCTCGCCTGTGACACCCTTGTTCGTCGTAACCGTGACGACGTTGCCGAGCGACAGCAGGAAGTCACTCCAGACAAGCTGGAGGACGACGGTGAAACCGAAGGTGACCACCATGGCCGTCAGCGTGCGCCGCAGCACCATGCCGATCGCCACCCCGCCGAAGACGGAGAAGAGGGTGAGGGCGACAGGCACCGGGCCCGTCGTGTTGAACGCGGCGCCCGAGGTCCATTCCATGACCGTGGCCTCGGACTTGACGGGGTTCCACCACCAGCCGAACAC
>NZ_JAGMUE010001509.1:0-590 GCF_019049165.1 Streptomyces sp. AC627_RSS907 | reverse complement strand
ACCTGCACGCGCTGGCCGACGGCGACTTCAGCCCCGTCTTCCTGCGCAACGCCACCGCCTTCGGCTACTCCCCCCGGCTGCGGGCCGACATCGTGCTGAACAACCTGGTGGGCCACGCGCTGCTGTCCGGCGAGGTGTTGGTGCTCTCCGACGGCACCCCCTGGCGCCCGCTGGTGCACGCCGCCGACATCGCCCGGGCCTTCGCGGCGGCGCTGACCGCGCCGCGCGACGCGGTGCACGACCAGGCGTTCAACATCGGCAGCGAGCTGAACAACGTCACGGTCGCCGAGATCGCCGAGCAGGTCGCCGACGCGGTGGCCGGCTCGCGCGTGGTGATCACCGGCGAGACGGGCGCCGACCCGCGCTCCTACCGGGTGGACTTCTCCCGGTTCCGCGCCGCGATACCCGGCTTCGACTGCGAGTGGCCGGTCAAGCGCGGCGCGCTCGAACTCGCCGACGCCTACCGGGCCCACGGGCTGACCCGGGACTCCTTCGAGCGGCGCTTCACCCGGCTCGCCGTGCTGCGCGCGGCGTCCGAGGCCGGCGCCGTGGACGAGACCCTGCGGTGGCGGTCGTGAGCGAGCCGGGCA
>NZ_JAGMUE010001508.1:0-545 GCF_019049165.1 Streptomyces sp. AC627_RSS907 | reverse complement strand
GCGCCCACGTGGGCCCGTACGATGCGCGGCTGGTCCGAGGAGGAGTGGGTGGCGGCCCAGGAGCGGCTGCGCGGGCGTGGGTTGCTGGCGGCCGACGGCGAGTTGACGCCGGCGGGGACCGCGCTGCGCAAGGAGCTTGAGGTCGAGACCGACCGGCTGGACCGGGCGCCGTACGAGCACTTGGGCGCGGCCGGCGTGGCGCGGCTGACGGAGCTGGCCACGGCCTTCGCCTCGACGGCCATGGCCGCGGGCGCGTTCCCGGCCGACTTCCTGGGCAAGGGCTGAGCCGAAAGTCGGTACGGCGCGCCGGAGTACGGGCCGGATTCGGTTTACCGACCGCGGTTGGGGTTACTCGGGGTCACGAGCCACGGGGCGTCCCGGCGGGCGCATCGTGGGCGCAGACAAGGAGGATTCCGTGTTCCGTGCCATCGCAGATGTCCTGCGTACCATCGGTGGCGCCATCGCCACCGTGGTGACGCTCCCCTTCCGCGTGCTCGCTCGGCTCTTCGGCGGAGCGTCGCGTGGTGGCCCACGCCGACGCGGGG
>NZ_JAGMUE010001507.1:0-576 GCF_019049165.1 Streptomyces sp. AC627_RSS907 | reverse complement strand
GGCATGCTCTCCGCACAGGGGATCTGCCGCGCCTTCGACAAGCGCGCGGACGGCATGGTGCCCTCCGAGGCCATCACCGTGGTCGTCCTCAAGCGACGCCCGCACGCCGAGCGCGACGGCCACCGCGTCTACGCCAACATCCTGGCCAGCGGCGTCAACAACGACGGTCGGACCAACGGCATCACCGCCCCCAGCGGCAACGCCCAGGCCCGCCTGCTCCAGGAGGTCTACCAGCGCGCGGGCATCTCGCCGGACTCGCTGAGCCACCTGGTCAGCCACGGCACCGGCACCCGCCTCGGCGACCCCGTCGAGGTCAACGCGCTTGCCGAGGCGTTCCGGCCGCACACCGCGCGCACCGGCTTCTGCGCCCTGACCTCGACCAAACCCAACGTCGGCCACGCCCTGGCCGCGTCCGGGTTGGTCAGCCTCATCGGTCTGGTCGTCGGCATGCGTGAGGAGATCATCCCGCCGAGCATCAACTGCGAGGAGATCAGCGACTTCGTCAACTGGTCCGAGAGCCCCTTCTACATCAGCCGCGAGGCGCACGCCTGGCCCGAGGGGGCGGGGCAGCCGCGC
>NZ_JAGMUE010001506.1:0-554 GCF_019049165.1 Streptomyces sp. AC627_RSS907 | reverse complement strand
CGCCGGGCAGGCGCTCGGCCGCCAGGAACAGCAGCGGGAACAGCGCGCCGATGTTGAGCACGCCGAGCACGGCGGCCTTCCACCACCAGTCCCCGCGCGGCAGCACCCGGGTGATCGCCAACGCGAGCAGACCGGCGGGCAGGGCGCGCAGCAGGCCGGCGAACAACGGGTGGCCCGGCGGGAGGAGTTCGGTGGTCACGGCGTACGTGGTGCCCCAGGACAGGGGCGCGAGCGCGGTCAGGGCGACGGTGGCCACCCGCCGCGCGGACGGGCCGCGCGGCGGGCCCGGCGACCGGTCGGTCAGGGCATCCATGCGGGAAAGTCTGGGCCGTGTCGGATCATGCACGCAAAGCATGGTTGCGATGGCTTCTATGAACCAACAGCATGGTGGGATGGATCTGCAACAGATGCGGTACGTCGTCGCCGTCGCCGAGACGCGCAACTTCACCCGCGCCGCCGAGCGCTGCTCCGTCGTGCAGTCGTCGCTCAGCCACCGGATCGCCAGCCTGGAGCGGGAGCTGGGGGTCACGCTGTTCGCCCGCTCCAGCCGGCGG
>NZ_JAGMUE010001505.1:0-549 GCF_019049165.1 Streptomyces sp. AC627_RSS907 | reverse complement strand
ACGCGCCGTCCACCCGGCGCACCGGCGGCCAGTACTTGTCCGAGGCCGCCACGCCGGCCGGGAACACGGCCTCGTCCCTGCTGTACGGGTGGTCCCAGTCGCCACCGACCGTGGCCGCCGTGTGCGGGGCGTTGCGCAGCGGGTTGTCCTCGGCCGACCACTCGCCGGAGCCCACCTTGGCGATCTCCGCACGGATGGCGATCATCGCCTCACAGAAGCGGTCGAGCTCGGGCAGGTCCTCGCTCTCCGTCGGCTCGATCATGAGCGTGCCGGCGACCGGGAACGACATCGTCGGCGCGTGGAAGCCGTAGTCGATCAGCCGCTTGGCGACGTCGTCCACGGTGACGCCCGTCTCCTTGGTGAGCCCGCGCAGGTCGATGATGCACTCGTGCGCCACCAGCCCGGCCGGGCCGGTGTACAGCACCGGGTAGTGCGGTTCGAGCCGCTTGGCGATGTAGTTGGCGCTGAGCACCGCGACCTGCGTGGCGCGGCGCAGCCCCTCGCCACCCATCAGGCGCACGTACGCCCAGGAGATGGGCAGGATGCCGG
>NZ_JAGMUE010001504.1:0-724 GCF_019049165.1 Streptomyces sp. AC627_RSS907 | reverse complement strand
CCTTGACCTGGTCGTCGAGGCGTCCGAGGATCTCGAACCTTCCGGCCCTGTTCCGGGCGCGGTCCCCGGTCCGGTACAGGCGCCGGCCGGCGAACGGCCCGTCCGCCGGGACGAGGAACCGCTCGGCGGTCAACCCGGGTCGGTGGTGGTAGCCGGCGGCCACGCCGTCGCCACCGATGTACAGCTCGCCGGACGCACCGGCGGGCAGCAGCCGGCCGTCTGGGCCCAGCACCACCATGCGGTAGTTCGTCAGCGGGCCGCCGACGCTCACGCGTGTGCCCGCGTCGGGGCTTGCCGGGTGAAGCCGCTGCGCGGAGCACCAGACGGTGCCCTCGGTCGGCCCGTACTCGTTGTCCAGGGCCGCGCCGGGGACGCGGAGGGCGTGTTCGCGGATGTCGTCCGGGCCGCACGCCTCGCCGCCGATCGCCACGACCCTCAGCCGTGACCGCCAGCCGACGGGCAGCGTCCTCACCAGCTGGCGGTAGAACGACGCGGTGAAGTTGACGTGCGTGACATCGCGTCGTTCGACGAGGGAACGGATCGCGTCGGCGTCCCGGGCGTGGTCGGCGGTGTCCGGAAGCACGATGGTGCCGCCCGACCACAACGTCCACAGCATCATGTGCGGTGCGACGTCGAAGATCACCGGGAGGGTGACCAGGGTCTTGACCGCCGGGCCGGGCTCGGTTCCGGCGGCGTCCAGGAACCGGGTCCGGGCGTGCACCGC
>NZ_JAGMUE010000152.1:123312-131603 GCF_019049165.1 Streptomyces sp. AC627_RSS907 | reverse complement strand
GACCTGGATGCCGTCCGGGGCGACGATGCCGGGGAGCACCGCTTCGGTGACGGTGGTGGTGAAGGCGGGGGTGCGGGCGGGGGAGTTGTGGGTGGGGGTGATGCCGGGCTTGGGGTTGTGGCTGTTGCGGACCAGACGGCCGGTCAGCTCCGGCGGCAGGCTGCCTTCCACGGTCAACCCGGTCGCGGTGATCTCGTCCGCGACGGGGGCGTGGTGACCGGTCAGGTAGGGCTTGCTGGCCATGATGAACCTCGGTTTCGAGTGGAAGGATGTACCGGTCACCAAGAATGTGTGGTTAAACACTCACTTCCTGGTGCGAAAAAACGGGCGGCCGCCGGGTACGCCGACGCGGGGCCACCCGCCCGTGGCGTGTCAGCCGTGTCAGTAGTGCGTGATCCCGGCGGTCAGGGTCCGGGTCCAGGGCGCGGAGATCGCCTCGGCGTCGATGGACACCAACAGGTGGCACAGCATGCCGGTGGCGAAGAACTGCTGCACCTGCTCCTCACTGCCCCCTGACGCGCTGCGGACGTACTCGACGCTGCGGGCGTACCCCGCCCGCACCGCCTCCCTGATCGCCGGCTCCGAGACCGCGGCAGCCTGGGCATGCAGCTGGACCAACATCAAATCGTTGTCGCTGATCAGGCGCGCATACGCGTCGCCCATCGAGGCGAGCACCGCCTCGGGCGCGCTGCTCTCGGCCTCGGCCGCGCCGCCTTCGAGAGCGGCGCGCACCCGGACGAAGCAATGCTCCACCACCGCGGTGAACAGGGCCTCCTTGTTCGGGAAGAGGCGGTAGACGTACGCCTGCGAGATCCCGGCGGCCTTGGCCACCTCGGTGGTGGTGGTCCCGAAGTATCCGCGAGCCGCGAACGCCCCGATGGCCGTGCGCAGCACCGTCTCCCGGCGCTCGTCGGCCGTGGACAATTGGCGGCGTCGTTCCGTCTTCATGTGAGTACTCAACCACTCACCCCTTGGGAAGGTCAAGTACGGGGTAGGAGTGGTCGACGTTCGAGGGACGCTGATCCGCCGGTTCCCAGGGACGCCGTACGGGCCGCCGCCCCGGTGCGACCGCGTACCGCACTCCCGCGAGCGGATTCCCTGCCCGGCACGCACGGAACAGACGGGGCGGCACAGGCGTGTCCGGACAGCTCGGCCTTACAGGTGCGCGGGGCGCCCCATCCACCAGTTGCCCGTGGCGTCGGGGTCCGGACTGGACCAGAACTCGATGACCGCGGTGGTGAACTCGGCAGCCGACAGCACGCCGTCGCCGTCGGTGTCGAGGTGGCCGAACGCCTCGGCCGCCCTCTCCTCGGAGAGTCGGGGGAAGTGCCCCCGCTGGAAGGCGAGGAACTCGTCGGGGCTGACCCGGCCGTCCTGGTCGATGTCGGCGATCGCCAGGTAGGTTTCGGCGAGCTTGCCGAGGGTGGCCCTGGCGGCCTCGGGATCCCCGGCCAGCGTACGGGTCGAGGCGACGAACTGTCCCTTGGGGATTCCCTGCATGCCGGTCGGGACGAACGGCAGGTGCACCTCACGCCAGATCGCCAGGTAGGCCTCGATGATCCGCTCCGCCTCCGGAGAGTCCTCGGCGTGACCGAGGGAGGACGCCACCCGGCGGCCCATCTCCACGTGGTCGCTCTCCGTGAGGACGCCGTTGCCGCTCACATCGAGATGGTCGAAGCCCCGCTCGATCTTCGCTGTCAGAAAGTCCTGGTCAGCCAATGCCGCCACCCCTCACACGTACCCGAAGCCAAGGGACAGGACGGCCACAGCGCCCTGCCCCGTCGACCGTAAGTCCCGGTGGCCGGCCGCGGGGCCACTTGCGCGCATTCGTACACCTACGTGTCACCGGGCGCGCCGGCGCCGGGTGGGTCACGGATGTCGGTCCCCCTCTGCTCTACGGCAGCCCGGCCGCTCTACTCGCCGGGTTCTTCGGCCCTGCTGTGCATGCCGCCTGTCTGCGGCAAAGAAGCGCGGCACGGACCGACAGGCAGGGGGCGGGCCGGGGTCGGCTGACAGGACTCACCGCCGACCGGGTCCGGCCGCCCCGGTGGTAGGCCTTGGACGGGCCCGGGGGCTCTGGCCCGTGCCTGCTCCAGGTGTCGGCCCACCTACGGGGGAGCGGTCGCCGCTGCCGTGAACATCGGCAGTCTGGCCACGCACGTCCTGCGTCACCGGGAGGCGGTGGGGCTGCTCACCCCCGTACGTGACGCCGCCGGCCGTCGCCGTTGCCGCACGGCCCGCCTCGCTCGCGACGCCGTCATCCTGCGCGCCGAGGAGGCGGGGCTCTCCCTGGACGCCATCCGCTCTCTGGTCACCACCGCGGATGCCGGGAAACGACGGAACACCCTGCGCGAGGAGGCCGAGGCGCTTCGGTCCCGCGTCGCGGCTGCGCGAGCAGCACTCGACGTCGTCGAATGTGCTCTCGGCCGTGACCGCGAGGTCTCCACCCGGTGCGCCCATGTCACAGCAGGTGGTGGCAGGCCGCACCGGCGCAGAAAAAGATGTGCGGTCCCCTGTCGATCCGGCCGAGTCCCGTTCGACGTCATGATGTGCGGCACCCCGCCGCACGATGCCGCGACGCGAACTGACGAGGGAAACACGTGGAACAGCTGCTGAGAGTCATGAACTTCAACGTCTCGAGCGACGGTGTCGCCGCCGGTGAGCACCAGAGTCTCGAGCGGCCGTTCGGCCTCGATCACCCCGAGAGGCTGTTCTCCTGGGCCGGCGCCACGGCGAGCTGGCCCATGCGCACCGATTCCGGGGGGAGCCGGGGCCTCGACGACTACTTCACGCGGGACTTCGCACGCAACATCGGTGCCGAGATCATGGGGCGCAACAAGTTCGGGCCCCAGCGGGGGCCCTGGCACGACCACGAGTGGCGCGGCTGGTGGGGGGAGGAGCCCCCGTTCCACACGCCGGTGTTCGTCATGACCCACCACACGCGCCCGTCGTTCACGCTCTCCGACACCACGTTCCACTTCGTCGACGACGACCCGGCCGCGGTCCTCGAACAGGCGCGGGAGGCGGCGCGGGGCAAGGACGTCCGGCTCGGCGGCGGCGTCACCACCATCCGGCAGTTCCTCGACGCCGGTCTCGTCGACACCATGCACGTGGTGGTCTCGCCGGTGACGCTCGGGCCCGGCCTACGGCTGTGGGACTCCCCCGACGAGCTGCTCGACCGGTTCCACCTGGAGGTCGTGCCCAGCCCGAGCGGCGTGACGCACCATCTGTTCTGGCGAAGGTGACAGGGGCGACCTGAGCGAGGCAGCCACCGCCCCGGGGCCCGTCCGTCCCACCGGACGCCCCCGGGGCCGGCCCGCCCCACCGGACGCCCCCGGGCGGTGCGTGCGCCCGGCCGGGGACGGCTCAGGACGCTTCGGGGAGCCGGTCGAGGAACGCGTCGACGGGTGTCGCGCTCGGCAGGACGATGTCGTGTTCGTAGGCGAGAGCCTTCCGGCGTCCCAATGACTGGTGCCCGCGGCTCGCCACCAGCGCGCCCTCACCCCGGCCCGGACGGACGACCGCTCAGCCTGCCGGCCGCCGCGCGTCGTGGGGCCCGCCGGGGGCGCGCTCGCACGGCAGCAGACCGGCCCGGCTCGCCCAGCGCTGTAGGTCGCCGCACGTCGGGGAGGGTGTTGGCGAGCGGTGGATGAGGGTGATCAGGGCGTGGTGCAGTTGCCCGCGCAGATAGAAGAACCAGCGGCTTGCCGAGCCGGTCTGCCAGGCGAGCAGACGGATGGTGGCGACGGCCTCGTCCACGGCCTCACCGGAAGAGCGGTTCGGTGTGCCGGCCAGGAACTCGTAGTCCTGTTTGCCGATCAGTGCTTGTGCCACAACGGGCAGAGGCGTGGCGTGGAGCGTCTCGGTGCCGGCCGGGCTGCCCGCCGCGAGTGCGTCGGCGACGGTCGCGTGCATCGCGAGGGCGGCGAAGGTCGCGAGGAGGAGTTCGCCCCGGCCGACGTCGAGCCCGCGCTCACGGAAGTCCTCGTGGCGCCGGGCCCGCCGCCACGGTTCCTGATCCACCAGTGGCAGGACGCACCGTCCCAGAGAGACACATGCGTGCCACACGACGTCGTGGTCGGATGCCACCGCCTCGCCCCACCCCCTTCGCCTCGTTGCCGGGGCCTGCTACGGCCAGGCCCGTGGAACGGAGGGCCAACCCTAGAAGGGGAACCCCCGACGCGGCAGGGGCCGATCAGGACATTCAGCCATGCGCACGAAGCCGCTCCGGGTGGCCTCCGGTGAGTGCGCGGCTCGCGGCGGGGAACCCGGAGCATGGGCCATGGGGGCCGGCAGGAGCCCGGAGACGGGTACGAGCAGTACCGCGACGACCTCCGCCTCGTCCACCTCGTCTCCGTGGAGGCCGGTACGGGTCGGCTGGTCAGCGTGCGTATGGTGCCGCTTCGGGTCCGGCGGATGCGGCTGGAGCACGCGCCGGAGGGGGACTGCGCGTGGCTGGGCGCCACGCTCGCCAGGATCAGCGACGGCGTGGACGTGGTGCTGGAGCCCTCCGGAACGCTCGTGGCGGTCAGCGGGCGGGTGTGACGATGCCGCCGAGGAGCCGGTCGATCGCCCGGTCGGGCAGCAGCCTGGCCAGCACGCGGCTGCCGGTCGCGTCCCGGCCGACGCCGTAGCGGGTCCTGGGCCGCTGGGCGACCAGCGCGCGGAAGACCACCCGGGCGACGTCGTCGGGGGTCGTGCGGCTGGCCCGGGCCCGGGCCCCGTTGGTTTCCATGAACCGTGGGAACGTGCCGCGGTAGAGCTCCTGGACGGGCTCCGGGGCCCGCTCCAGGGCCCGGTTGCCCGCGTCGGGCATCTTGTCCCAGAGTGGGGTCGGGACGCGGCTTGGCTGGACCACCGTGACGGGGATCCGCTGCGGTGCGAGCTCGCGGCGCAGGGCGTCGCTGAGCGCCTCCTTGGCGAACTGGGCGGCGGCGTAGGCGCCGAGGTAGGGGATCGCGATGTTCCCCACGGCCGAGGTCACGTTGACGATCCGTCCGGCGCCGGTGCGCAGCAGCGGCAGGAACCCCTGGATCACGAGCAGTTGGCCCGTGACGTTGGTGTCCAACTGCCGGCGCATCAGCTCGCTCGGCACGCACTCCAGCGGAGCGGTGACGGCGATGCCCGCGTTGTTGACCAGTCCCCACAGCCCGGCCCCAGCGGTCGACACGGTGACGTCGCGCACGGCGGCCCGTACCGACTTCTCGTCCGTCACGTCGATGATCAACGGCGTCAGCCGGCCGGTGGCGGCCATGCGCAGCCGCTCCCCGTCCCCGGAGCGGCGGACCCCGGCGAAGACGTGGAAGCCCACCCGCGCCAGGTGGAACGCGCACGCCTCCCCCAGGCCCGAGGAGGCACCGGTGACGACCACGGCCCGGCCTGCGGGCGGGGTCGGGCCCGACGATCTCCGCATGTGCTGTCCTCCGGGCTCAGGCGGGGAGGTGGACAGCACCACCTCCGGCGGTCCGCTGCGCCCGCTGTGCGGTGATCGCCCCGCCGTAGGGGAGGAGTTCGCGGGGTGACCACCGGTGACCGGCGTGCGGCTGTCCCACAGTAAGGCCGCCGACGGGAGGCCACGGGACGGACGCGCGTGGGACGCCTGTCGGAACCACACCACCGGCCGCACCACCAGCCCTACCACCAGCCCTACCACCAGCCATACCACCGGTCGCACCACCGGCCGCGCCACCGGCGAACCCGCCGCCGAGGCCTGCCCGACGAGGGTCAGAGCGGATTGAGGCGGGCCTTGAGCAGGCAGAACTCGTTGCCTTCGGGGTCGGTCAGCACGTGCCACTGCTCCTCCCCCGTCTGACCGATGTCGGCCGGGCGCGCACCGAGCTTCAGAAGGCGTTCGAGTTCGGCGTCCTGATCGCGGTCGGTCGCGTTGACGTCGATGTGCAGCCGGGATTTGCCCTTCTCCGGCTCATCCCGGTAACTGAGGATGATCGTCGGCTGCGGACCACCGAACCCCTCGCGCGGCCCGATCTCCAACGTGCCGTCGTCCTCGCGATCGAGTACGACGTAGTCCAGGACCTCGCACCAGAACCGCGCCAGCAGCTCGGGATCGCGACAACCGAGCACGAGTTCACTGATCCGACATGCCATGACGAAACCTGCTCTCAGCCTGGGCCCGCCGGGAGACCACGCGCGAGCCGCATGCACTCCCGGCAGTGAAATCAACGCCGCGACCGTACCGGACGCGGCGGGAACGGGCGAACGATTTCGGGGCCGCGCCGGAGCCCCGTGGAGGTGCCCTGCCATCCCCCGCCCGATGACGGTTGCGACCACGCCCGTTGTCGCCGACCGCGCTGCTCGGCCGAGCGGCAAGGAGGCCGGACGCAGATCCGGGCCGGGCCCTGTGCCGAAGGGCCCGGGAAGCGCCGGTCCGAGACCGGCCTCAGCGGCTGACGGCGGTCTCCCGGACCGCACGTGACAGCTTCTCGGGGTTGCGGACGTGGTAGGCCCCGGTGACGTAGCCGTTCTCCACCCGGACGGCCACGACGCCGTCGACCTGCCCGTTGAGCCGGACGAGCAGCCCCGGGCCGCCATTGATCTGAACCGGCTCGACCGACCTCTCGGCGTCGCGCTTCCACCAGCCGCCGGCCAGCAGGCGGGCCACCTCGTCCGCGCCCACGACGGGCCGCCGCAGGGCATGGGCGATTCCGCCACCGTCGCTCAGGGCGACGACGTCCGGGGCGAGGATGTCGAGCAGGCTCTGCAACTCACCGGTCTCGACAGCCCGTTGGAAGGCCTCAAGCGCGGCTCGGGTCTGGGCCGGGGAGACGGTGCCGCGTGGTCGGCGCGCGGCGACGTGTGCCCGTGCCCGATAGGCGAGCTGGCGGACCGCGGCCGGGCTCCTGCCGACGGCTTCGGCGATCTCGTCGTAGTCGAGCTCGAACACCTCGCGCAGCACGAACACCGCCCGTTCGACGGGCGTGAGCGTCTCCAGCACCAGCAGCATCGCCATCGAGAGGCTGTCGGCCAGCTCGACGTCCTCGGCCACGTCCGGCGAGGTCAGCAACGGCTCGGGCAGCCACGGCCCGACATAGGACTCCTTGCGCCGGCCGAGCGCGCGCATCCGGTCCAGTGCCTGCCGGGTGACGATCCGCACCAGGTAGGCGCGTTCCTCCCGCACGGTGCCCGGTTCGACGCCCACCCATCGCAGCCAGGTCTCCTGGAGTACGTCCTCGGCGTCGGCGGCCGAACCGAGCATCTCGTAGGCGACCGTGAACAGCAGGTTGCGGTGGGCGACGAACACCTCGGTGGCGGAGTCCACCGACTCCACCCGGTCGGCGCGGTCGAGCGGCACGGCCGGGCCCGTGGTTCGTTCGCTGCGCCCGCTCATACCCGGCTCCCCGTCTGTTCGTTCCCGGTCGTGCTCCACGCACTGGACGCCGGCCCCCGCCGTTCCGTAACACCTCCGCCCAGTGTCCTACGTCACACGTCCTCGGCTGTTACGGACGCCGGGGCGCCGGCGTCTCGTGTCCGTCAGGGCGGCGCGTGGACGCCCCCGGCCAGGACCAGCGGGTGAGTCCGCGCAACCGCCGTTCCGCTCGGACAACCCAGCACCCAAGAAGGGCTGAAACATGAGTACCAGTAATGTCGCGGTGGCAGGAGCAACCGGACGGCTGGGACGCCACGTCGTGGACGTCCTGACGGAACGGGGGCACCACGTGGTGCCGATGTCCCGCGCCACCGGTGTCGACATCATCACCGGTGAGGGCCTGGCCGAGGCGCTCACCGGAGCCGACGTCATCATCGACGTCGCGTCATGGCACGCCTCCGACCAGGAGGCCGCCACGGAGTTCTTCCGCACCGCCACCCGCAACCTGCACGAGACCGGCCGGCGTGCGGGAGTCGGCCGGATCGCCGCCGTGTCCATCATCGGTGCCGACAAGGCCACCGCCGGTTTCATCGCCGCCCAGCAGGTGCACGAGCAGGCCAACCTGTCCGGCCCGCTGCCCGCCCGCATCCTGCGGGCCGCGCAGTTCCACGAGTTCGTCGGTCAGCTCCTGGACTGGCGGCAGGGCGACACCGCCTACGTCCCGGACCTGCCCACCCAGCTCGTGGCCTGCCGCACCGTGGCCGAAACGCTGGTCGACCTGGCCACCGACCCCGACGCGCCCGCCCAGCCGGGTCCCGGAACGCCGATCCCCGAGATCGCCGGGCCCCGCAGGGAGTCCATGGCCGAGGCGGCCGGACTCCTCGGCGCCCGCCGAGGAGTCAAGGTCGTCGGGGTCGACGGCTCCGGCATGCCCGACGCCGAGACCGCGGCGGCCGGCGGGTTCCTG
>NZ_JAGMUE010000152.1:63260-123215 GCF_019049165.1 Streptomyces sp. AC627_RSS907 | reverse complement strand
AAGCTCGCCGGTCCCACCTTCCAGGAGTGGCTCGACACCCAGCCCTGACACGACACGGCACGGGCGGGTGGGGGGGGGACCGTCGGCAGAGCTCCGGAGGGTCTCCCCCACGACTCCGGACGCCGGGCGCCGACCTGACGCTCCCCCAGCTCGCCGCCGTCCGGGCCGAGACCGATTGTCAGTGGTGGGTGAGAGGGTGAAAGCACCACGTCGGAACGAGGGGGAGCTGTCATGTCCGGTAGTCAGAACTACATCAATCACGTCGCTCTTGTGCTGGATGCCAGTTCGTCCATGGCGCGCCTGAGCCGTAAGGTCGTCGAAGTCGCCGACCAGCAGATCGCGTACCTCGCCCGCCGGTCGAGGGAGCTGGACCAGGAGACCCGTGTCACGGTGTACGTCTTCGCCGACAAGGTGGAGTGCGTCATCTACGACAAGGACGTGCTGCGGATGCCGTCCCTGAAGCAGCTGTACCGGGTCGGCGGGATGACGGCTCTGCTGGCAGCCGCGCTGAAGTCGCAGCGGGAGCTGGCGCAGACGGCCCAGCTGTACGGCGACCACAGCTTCCTGACGTTCGTCCTCACCGACGGGCAGGAGAACGCGAGTCACCGCTGCCCGGACGCCCCTGCCAGGGATCCGCGTCAACTGGTCGAGGCCGTGGCCCAGATGATCGAGTCGCAGCAGGACAACTGGACGCTGGCCGTCCTCGTGCCGGACCAGATGGGCAAGCGCGAGGCCATGCAGTGCGGTTTCCCGAAGGACAACGTCGCCATCTGGGACGCCACGAGCACGCAGGGTCTTGAGGAGGCCGGGCAGGTCATCCAGCAGGCCACCGAGAAGTTCATGGTGGGTCGCGCCCAGGGCATCCGTGGCTCGCGGGCGGTGTTCTCCACGGGTGCGGACGCGGTCAACGAGAACACCATCAAGGCGGTCGGCCTCACCCCGGTGGATCCGTCGGAGTACCGGCTGATACCGGTGGCCCGTGACGCGGCGATCCGGGACTGGGTCGTCGAAAGCGGCCACACGTACCGCACCGGTGCCGCGTTCTACGAGTTGAGCAAGTCGGAGAAGATCCAGGCGCGGAAGCAGATCGCGGTGCTGGAGAAGAAGTCGGACCGGGTGTACACGGGGCCCGAGGCCCGAGCGCTGCTCGGCCTGCCGGACGTGGAGGTCCGCGTCAAGCCGGATCACAACGCCGACTTCACGATCTTCGTGCAGAGCACCAGCGTGAACCGGAAGCTCGTACCGAACACGCGTCTGCTGTTCATGCTCTGACGCGGCGGAGCCGGTGGCTGCGGGCGGTGGGCGCGGGGAACCACGTGCCGCCGCGACCGCACGACCGGCTTCGCCTTCCCGCAGCCGGTCCCGTCGGCCCCGATGCCGACCTGGTACCGCACTTTCACCGCGAGCTGATCCACCACCGGTGCGAGGTCTGCCTGCCGTGCGACCTCCGCCGGCCCACGAGACGCGATACGAACGGAGCCGCCTGATGGGCCGCCACATCCAGATCACCTTCGACTGTCACGACCCGCGGGCGCTGTCGTCCTTCTGGTGCGAGGCACTGGACTACGTGCACCCCGGCCCGCCCGGGGTCGACCTGCCCGAGGGCGCCGACCCGCTGGCCGCCTGGGACGGATTCCTCGAGCGGATCGGTGTACCGGAGGAGGAGCGCAACGCGAAATCGGCCATCGAGGACCCCGACGGGCACGGCCCGCGGGTGTTCTTCCAGCGGGTTCCGGAGGACAAGGCCGTCAAAAACCGCGTCCACCTCGACGTCCGCGCGGCTCCCGGACTGCGGGGAGAGGAGCGGATGGCGGCCCTGGAGGCCGAGTGCGACCGGCTGGTCGCGCTGGGAGCGGCACGGGTGCGCCGCTTCGAGCCCGCTCCCCCGATGAGCGCCGGCTTCATCGTGATGACCGACCCGGAGGGCAACGAATTCTGCCTGGACTGACACGGCCCGGCACGTCGACCGGCGTGGCGGACGGGTCGTGGGCAGCGCCGCGTCGTGGGCGGGCCGGGGCGGGTCAGGACGCGCGCCCATGGGGGACCAGGTCCCCGTGGCTCTCCGTGAGCGCGCGTTCCCCGAGGCCGGCACAGGTCACAGCGACCAGCTGAGGTGCTCGTCGAAACCGGGACGGTTCGCCGGGCCGGTGGCGGCGGGGTGGTACCGGTGACTGAAGTCGAGGGGGATGTTCAACGCGAAGAAGGCCTTGCCGTCCACCGTCCGCGCACGCAGGTGGATACGGTGCCTGGCCACCGGCACCGCCCTGGGGACGCGCAGGTGCCACGTCTGCTTCCACGGCCCGGCGGGCGGCCTCAGGTCCCCGGAGAGGCACGCGCCCATGCACGCCAGCAGCTCGGGCAGCCGATAGGTCCTGTCCAGCATCTTCACCGGACCGATCTTCATGATCACCTCACAGGTGACCCGGGTCAGGTCGACGGCTTCCCTCAGACGGGCCTCCATGTCCCAGCGGAGCCGGTGGCCGAGGCGTGGCAGCGCGGGAGCCAGGGCGATGTCGAGGATGTCCAGGACATAGGTGTCGTCGCTCGCGTCCTCCACCAGGCAGATGCTCATCTCACTCCTCCCGTCGTGTCGTCGGTGGGGAAGGCGTCGCGTACGGTCACGGGTCCGCGGGAGGGTGCCGCGCCAGGGGTGGGGCTCGGGGCGTCCACCCGTTCGGGCGCACCCGACGGCCGGTGAGGACCGGTGGCCGATCCTCGGGCACAGGGCTCAACGGAAGATGTTCCAGCGGGAGTCGCCTGGCACGCGGGCCGGTGAGGTGGGAGGCGGCGCACCGGGCAGTCTCGCAGCGCCTGCCGTGCGGCCCTAGGATGGCGTGGCAGGCGCATGGTACGTCGGGTGAAGGCGGCGGCGGGCACCCCCGGGAGTGCTCCGGGCCCGCGCCCGGACGAGAACCCCGGCCCGATTACGGCGGGCCGGGATTCCGCGTCATGCGCCTGGTGGTGGAGCCCCGGCCCGATTACGGCGGGCCGGGGTTCCGCTTCGTGCGCATCCTGGGGCGAGCGGGCTCAGTAGTTGCCCTTGCCGTGCTCGACGACGCGGAAGCTGCCGACCACGCCGTCCTTCACGACGACGCCCTCGACGCAGTCGGGGGTCACGCCGTTCGCGGAGCTGTGCGGTCCGACGGTGGCGATGGGAGAGCCGTTGTCGCAGGTCAGTCCGCTGAAGACCTCGATGGTCTTGCGGCTGTCGTTACGGATGTTCAGGCTTCGGGAGCCCAGGCCACTGGCGACGACCACGCAGCCGCTCGAGTGAGCGGAGTAGGACCGCTCGTTGATCTGGATCCAGCCGCGGTCGCGGTCGTCGTGGTCCCGGCCGCCCTGGTTGTGGCCCTGGTTGTGGCCCTCGCCGTTGCCCTTGCCGTTGTTGCCCTCGTTGCCCTTGCTGCTGCCCTCGTTGCCCTTGCTGCTGTTGCCGCTGTTGCTGGTCCCGGGGTCGCCGCCCAGGGGCGCCTGCTGGACGACAGCCGGGACCGCCTCGGAGTCGGGAGCAGCGGTGGCGTAGGTGATGCCGGTCGCGGTCAGCGCCGCGGCGGCCGCGACAGCCGCGGTGATCCCTGAAGAACGGGACATGATCATGTCGTTTCTTCTCCTGTCTCAGAGTCAGAGAGCGCGGCGGTGAAAGCCGTGCGTGATTGAACGTACTCACGCCTCCCATAACTGTCATTTCGGGAAAATCGGAAGAGATGGCAATAGGGGGCCGAACGGGGGACGTGGGACGCGGGCATACCCGACCTCCGGGCCCGGACGGGGCGTCAACTACCAGCTCACATTTACTTATTGACTGACAATTAGCCCTTAGGAGTGATCTCCTGACGCCTCCTCACTCCCGGCGGCAGCAGGAGACGACGAGCTGGCGGGCCGGGGAACTGAGACCTGCTCAGCGGCGCGTCGGCCGCCGCACGCCCCACCGTGGAGGAGGGCACGGGGGAGCCGGGTCGTCCCGTCGGCACCGGCGCCTCAGCCGCACGGGGCCATGGCGGCGCGGCGCTGCGCCCGTACCTGGTTCAGACGCAGGACGAGGGCGGAGAAGGTGATCACCACGATCGCCACCGCGTAGATCTCGGTGGCGGTCCTCAGCCCGAGGGCGGTGACGGCGATCCCTCCGAGTACGGCGGGCACGCTGTTGCCCAGGTAGTTGATGATGTTCGCCAGGGCGAAGACCTCGCTGCGCTCGTGCGGCCTGGCGATCCGGGCGAAGGTGCCGAACGTCGCCAGCGCCGACGCGCCGAAGCCGACCCCCGCGACAAGGGTGCCGGCGGCGGAGAGCCAGACGAGCCCCTCCACCACCCCGGCGAGCGACATCAGGGTCCCGAGCCCGAGCAGGGCGGACGAGGGGGCCAGCAGCCAGGACGCCGAACGGGAACGGAGCAGGAAGACCGCGAGCGCCCCGGTTCCCGCCAGGAGCGTCACGACGACGCCGCCGACCAGGTGGTTGTGCAGCCCCAGCAGCCCCGCGGCGACGGACGGGCCGAGCGAGAGGTACATCCCGCCCAGGGCCCAGGTGGCGATCATCGCCGGCACCACCGGGACGATGTCCGCGCGCAGGTGCGCGGGCATCGCGACCCGTGGGCGCAGCGAGGCGAGGGCTCCCGGCCGGCGGAGCGAGGTCTCCGGCATGAGGGCGACGACCGCGGCCGCCGGCACCATCGCGCCGAGCAGCAGCGCGTAGACCAGCCGGGTCGGGGCGGGTCCGAACTCCACCAGCACACCGCTGCCGAGCGCGCCCAGAGCGAGCCCGGTCAGGGGAGCCACCGAGCTGACGACGCCCGCCCGCCCCCGTGACGGCTCGAGGTCGACAAGGGCCGCGCTCAGAGCGGTCGTCGCCGCCCCGGTCGCGATGCCCTGCAGTACCCGGGCGGCAGACAGGACGAGCACGTTCCCGGCGACCAGGAAGAGGACGAGCGCGACCGCTTCCAGCGCGACCGCCGCGGCCAGCACCGGCCGGCGGCCGAGATGGTCCGACAGCGCTCCGACGATCAGCAACGAGCCCAGCAGGCCGAAGACGTAGAGGGCGAAGACACCGGTCAGCACCCACGCCGAGAACTGCCATTGCTGCTGGTAGATCACGTAGAGCGGGGACGGCGCGCTGGAAGCGGCCAGGAAGAGGACGAGGATCGCGGCCACGCAGGTGAAGGCACCCTTCCACGGCGCGCGGTGCGCACCGCCGTCGGGCGGTGCGACGTCAGGGGATTCGACAGACATGCAAGCCTCGCAGTGATCGTTGCGTTAGCAGATTCGAACGTAACACAAACGCAGCGATCGCTGCACTAATAAAGCAATGATCAATGCAATAATGGACATATGCCTGCTCCGACGCCTGCTCCGTCCACGCCCGCACCCCACGGCGGCAGCCGGCCCGGCGGCCGGTCCGCCCGAGTCCGGGCGGCCGTCCACCGGGCCGTCAGGGAACTGGTCGCGGACGAGGCCCGGGAACCGCTGACGATCCCGGTCGTGGCCGCCCGCGCGGGCGTGCACGCCACCACGGTCTACCGCCGCTGGGGCTCCGTCGGCGAGCTGCTCGCCGACGTCACGACCAGCCGCTTCGCCGGCGAGTTCGTGGTGCCGGACACCGGGAGCCTGCGCGGGGACCTGGAACGCTACGCGTCCGACCTCGCCAAGGACCTCGGCGACCCGGACACCCTCGCCCTGGTACGCGCCACCATCGGCGCGGGCGGAGAACAGGGCGCCGCCGCCTGCCGCGGAGAGCGCCAGCAGCAGCTCGAAGCCATCCTCGACCGGGAACGCGCCCGGGGCGGACAGCCCCCGTCCCCCGGGCACACCACGGACGCCGTGGTCGCCCCCCTCTACTACCGCGCCGTCTTCACCGACCTGCCCCTCACCCCCGAGTGGACACGCACCCTCGTGTCGCACCTGCTGCCGGAGTGACCCCCCTCCCCCGGCGCACGACCCCCACCCGGCCGCTCGCCGCCGTCGGGCAGGCGGGCGCGGCCGGGTGGGGGCAGCGGATGCGCGTGGTGCCCGCTACGCGAAGCGCTGGTGCGCCGAACCGTCGCAGTTCTGGATCCGCAGCGGCTCGCCCGGGCCCGCCAGGGTGAGGCAGAGTCCCCGCGCGGCCGTCGGCCGGATCGTCGCCCCGTCACGGACGAACTTCTGGTGCGTCCCGCCGTGGCAGTTCCACAGGACCAGGCCCGTACCGGCCGGATACCTGGTGTCGGGGACGTCCAGACAGCGGTCCTGGGTCAGCTCGGTGTGGAGCGTGCCGCGCGCGGAGTCGTACCACCAGCCCTGGTTGCGGCCACCGTGGCACTCCCAGCCGAGGACGCGGGTGCCGTTGGCGCTCGCGGCTGCGCCGACGTCCACGCAGGTGCCGGTCGCCCGGTTCGTCAGCGGCCGGAAGACCGTGTCCCAGGCGTACGGGAAGAGCACCGGCTTCCCGGAGGAGTCGACGTCCGCGCAACTCGCCTCGCCGGCACCCGACTCGTACAGCTGCGTGAGGCAGGAGGCGAAGGCGGCGTGGCCGCGGGCGTTGGGGTGGAAGGACTGGCGCAGGGAGTTCTCGTCCGGCATACCGGGCTTCGAGAGGTCGATGTAGGCGCCCCGGGCCCAGGTGTCCTCCATGCAGACCTCGTGGCCGTGGAAGAGCCGGGAGTTGTCGAGGTAGAGGGCACCCGTGGCGGCCGCGGCCCTGCGCATGCCGCGTTCGAAGGCGGGGACCGCGCTGTCGCGGCCCCAGACGGTGTCGGAGTCGTAGCCGAGTCCGCCGCAGGCGAGCTTGCCGGAGAAGTCCGGGTTGTCGCGGAAGTCGGGTCCGATGGGACTGGGGTAGCCCATGACGACGAGCTTGTAGTCGCCGTCGGCGTAACCCGCGTCGCTCATCACGCTCCGCAGATCGCGCACGGTCTGCTCGACCTTGGGCACGAGAGCGTCGACGCGGGCCTGCCAGCCGGGGGCGTACTCGGGTTCACAGGGGCCCTGGGCGAGCAGGTAGCGCGTGACGCAGTCGGTCATGACGGGCCCGAACTGGAGGTCGTCGTTGGCTCCCGCGACCAGCACCACCATCTTGACGCGGGTGTTGCGCGCCTTGATCGCGAGACTGTCGCTCTGCACGAGCTCGTCGGCGTACTGCGGGGAGCCGCCGATACGGATGTTCCCGGTGGACGCGCCGGAGCACGACACGTCGAAGGTGAGGTCGGCGGGGATGCCGGTGCGGTGGATGGCCGCCTCCGGGGAGCGGTGGCACCAGTTGTCGGGGCCGTTGGTGCCGGGCTCGTAGGTACCGATCCCCTCGCCCGAGATCTCGCTGTCGCCGAGGGAGACCAGGCTGGTCCTGCGGTCGTCGAGGGGCCGTTCCGCCGGGTCTCCGTAGAGCCTGGTGGCCTCGGCCGCGCGGACGGCCTCCAGTTCGGGGGCGAGCGGTACGGAGGAGACGGACTCGGCGGGGCCGGGCCGGGCGGCCTGCGCGGGGGCCGCGGCGGTGACGGTTCCGCATGTCACCGCCACCGCGGCGGCAGCCGCCGTCAGCCAGTGGTGTCTGTGCCGTGTGCCCTTCACTGCACCTCCTGGTGGTGGGGTTACCAGGGGTTGTACTGGCCGGTAGGCGCCGTGGGAACACCGGAAACAAGACAGTTGCTCACCTTCTGCGCTCCACCCCGGGTCATCGTGGCGCGCGCGGGGTGACGGCGACGGTGACGTGCGCGCCGGGCCGCGCCCGTACGTGCGCGATCGCGGCGCGGTCCCCGGGCAGCACGGGCGTGGCGGTCCGGGCGGCCCCGGTCAGCTCCACGCGCCAGCCCCCCGCCCGGGGCGGCACGGAGATCTCCGTGACACCGCGCCCGGCCCGGTACGACAGCCGGAAGGCACCACCGTCCGGCTCGTACGCCTCGGCGGTGACCCGGCCGGCGACCGCCGGGGCGTACGGCGCCGCGGTCCGCTCCTTGTTGGTCCTGAAGCGTCCCTCGGCGTCGACGGCGCAGTACCCGCCGCCGTAGCACCAGACGTAGCCCGCCCAGCCGGAGCTGTAGCGGTTCAGGGACGCCAGGGCGTCACGGTAGAAACGCCCCATGTTCGGCAGGGAGTTGTTGAGCGGGCCCCACTCCCCCACCACGACGGGGACGCGGTACCGGCGCGGGTAGGCCGTCACCGCGGACTCGTACGCCTCGATCCAGCCGGCCGCGGGGTCGTAGTCGGCGCCCGCCTCCATCGCCGTGTTGTAGAAGTGGGGCGCGTAGACGGCCTTCGGGTCGTCGATCCGGCCCAGTCCGGTGGGAACGCCCTCCCCCACGACGGGGGTCGGTTCGAAGAAGATCCAGGAGTCGTCGTCGACGGAGCGGACGGCGTCGGCGAGGCGGTCGTACAGGGGGGTGAGCTGGTCGCGCTCGATGCGGCGGGCCGCCGTCGGCAGGTCCTCGCCCGGCGCGATCTCGCCCATCGGCTCGTTGATCAGGTCGTAGCCGAGGACGGCCGGGTGGTCCCCGAGGCGTCCGGCCAGCACCCGCCACATGTCCGCCTGGGCGCGCCGCAGGTCCGGGTCCTCGTAGAGGTGGGTGAACGCGCGCTGCACGGCCGGTTCGAAGTACTCGGCGAACCAGTCGTCGGGATGCGGGGTGAACGGCAGCCCGTCGGTCCTCGTCGCCCACCCGGGGATGCCCCGGTGCCCGAACGCGGGCCCGAAGACGTCCTGGTGCGCGTCGATCAGGACCTGGACGCGGTACTTGTGCGCCCAGTCCAGGACGCGTTCGATCCTGCGGAGGTACCGCTCGCTGTAACGGCCCCGCTCGGGTTCGAGGTCGTCCCAGAAGACCAGCAGCCGCGCGAAGTTGAAGCCCCGGTCCCGCAGGTCCCGGAAGTGGCGCTCGCCGATCGCGGACAGGGCGGCCTCGCCGCGGTGGGTCTTGTCCTCGACGTTCCAGCCGCGCAGGGTCAGGACGCGGCCCCGGTCGTCCGTGATCCGGGGGATGCCGGGAGGTGGGTCCCGGTGGTCCTCGACGGCGGCCTTCGCGTGGGCGGTTGTGGTGGACAGCAGGACGGTGCAGACGAGCGCGGCGAGCAGACGGCGGTACACGGGACCTCCGGCACGGTCGGTCGGCAGTGCCGCAGATCCCATCAGGCGAACTGACGCGCTTTCAAGAGCGCGGACGCGCCGGACAAGCCGCACCGGACTCCGGAGACGGCCGGCGCCGAGGCCGGCCGGAAGAAAAGCCGAGCCGTTTCTTAAGGCCTCCGTAAGAGCCTCTTAGGGCTGCGGAGAGCTCGTTTCTGAAAGGCTTTCAGCGCTTCCCCCAGGGCAGCCGAAAGGACCCGTGTGGGGTCCCATCGTCGCAGGTCAATGGCGTTTCCACTTTTCCGGAAAAGAACGCGGAAAACAAGCTCACACAAACGCAGGGCCAGATAGGATACTGATGCGCCGAAGAAGTTCGATCTTTCTGACGGTCGCCGCGCTGTGCACCACGGCAATGGCAGCGCTGCCGGCGGGAACCGCTGCGGCCGACCCCGCGCGGCCCACCGAATGGCGAGAGGTCTTCTCGCCGGACGGCACGATCACCCAGGTGCGGATACCGAAGCAGGTCGAGCCTCCGGTCACCCGGCCCGAGGCCCAGGCGGCCGCCGCCACCAAGGTCACCGCCCTCCAGAAGACCGGGCCGTCCGACTCCCGGTTCGACATGGTGATCGTGGGCGACGGCTACACGGCGTCCGAGACGGGCCTGATGCGTCAGCACGCCCAGTCGAAGTGGAACGAGATCGCCGGCACGGCGCCGTGGGACAAGTACCGCAACTCGGTCAACGTGTGGCTGGTCGAGGTCGTCTCCAAGGAGTCCGGCGTCGACAACGACCCCGCCCCGGGCGTCAACCGCGACACCGCGCTCGACATGAACTTCAACTGTGGCGGCATGGACCGGCTGCTGTGCGTGAACACGTCCAAGGCCATGGAGTACGCCAACCAGGCTCCCGGAGTAGACACGGTCATCGCCATCGGCAACAGCACCAAGTACGGCGGCGCCGGCTACACCAGCGTCGGCCTCGCCACCGTCTCCGGCGGCAACGCGCAGGCCGGCCGCATCGCCCTCCACGAGCTCGGCCACTCCGTCGGCGGCCTGGCGGACGAGTACTACACGCCCGGAACCACCTACACCGGCGCCGAGCCCAGCGAGCCCAACGTCACCACCGACCCGCGCGGGTCCAAGTGGGCGAAGTACCTGGGGAAGAGCACACCCGACGGGGGCGTCATCGGCGTCCACGAGGGCGCCCACCAGTTCGAGCGAGGCGTCTACCGGCCGTCGCGGGACTCTCTCATGAGCAACATCAACAAGCCGTTCAACCTCATCGGCCTCGACGTCATGGACCGGGCCATCAGTGCCAAGACCGGCGGCTCCACCGGCCCTGTCCCCGGCCCCGGTCCCGTGTGCACCGACCACAGGACCTCGCGCACCGGAAGCCTGACCACCGGCGGCACCGCCTACGAGCCCGGCGGCGCGTCGTTCCACGCCGGCGCCGGCACGCACCGCGCCTGCCTCGCCGGCCCCGGCGGCAGCACGTTCCGCCTTCAGCTGCTGCACTGGAGCGGCTCCGCCTGGCACACCGTCGCCACCAGCGGCTCCGACGGCACCCTGACCCACAGGGGAGCCGAGGGCCACTACCTCTACCAGGTCAGCTCCGCCTCCGGAGCGGGCTCCTACACCCTGGGCTACACGGCGCCCTGACCCCGCACGGCATCCCGTACCGCGCCGTCCCCCGCACCCGGACCCCACCGGTCGGTCCGGGCCGGCGCATCGCCGGTCTCCAAGGCCCCGCTCGTGGCCCTGGAGGCCGGCGTTTCCGGGTTGCGGACCCCGCGAAGCCACTGCCTCATGCCCGTCACCACACGCCGCCTGTCCGCGCGGTGGGGCGTCATCGGCTTCCGTGGGTGCCCTCGGCTCCCGGCGTGCGCCCGCTCACCCACTCCGCGGGCACCCGCCCCGCAGGGCACAGCATCTGGGTCGCCAGCGCCCGCAGGGCCGCCGCGAAGACCGCCGGGTTGCGCAGGAACTCCATGTGGATGCCGGGGAACTCCGCCCACGGCGCACCGATCCGGCGGGCGATCTCCACGGACGGCCGCGCGTAGTACGTACCCCGGTCGCAGGCGCCCGCGCCCAGCACGATCGGGAAGGGCGCGGCCCTCAGCGCGGCCTCGTCGAGACGGAAGCCGGCGAAGCCGGGCCACTCCGTGCCGAAGAGGTGGTCGTGGTTGCCGAGGAACCGCTCCCAGAGGTCGTCGGGCCAGCGGTACGTCCCCTCGCCGCGCGTGGTCCGGGCGAACCGGCGTCCCGCCGCGGGGGCGCCGCCCTGTGCGTAGAGCGCGGCCATGTCGCTGAAGAAGCCGCGGTCGGGGTCGCCGTCGGGCAGGACGTTCACGGCGGGCGGCTCGTGCGCGATCAGACCGGTCAGCACCCGCGGGTGCAGCGCGGCCAGCGTGAGGCCGATGATGGCGCCCGCGCTGTTGCCGAACACGAGGGCTCGTCCGTCCGCCACCGACTCGACCAGCCGGCGGGCGTCGGCCGCCTGCTGAGCGAGGTCCATCGGTTCGGCGCGGCGGCCGGTGCTGCGGGAGTTGCCCCGCCGGTCGTAGGTGATCACGGTGAAGGCGTCGGCCAGTTCCTCGGCGACACCCGAGTAGTACCCGGCGTCCCCTCCGGCCCCGCTGATCATCAGCAGCGCGGGCCCGCTGCCGCGCACCTCGTGGTAGAGGCGCGCTCCGTCGGTCTCGAGCACGTCACTGCGCATGGCAGGTCTCCGTCCTGCGGTGACACGGACGGGCCGTGGACCGCGCGCCGTGTCAGGTCCGGGCGAGCCGGGGGATCAGGAGTTCGGCGTTGCCACGGTTGACGGCGTGCAGCTGTCCGGGTTCCCAGTGCGGGTACTCGTCCAGCCCGCGGTCGAAGCCGGTGGCCCACTCCTCGGGAAGCATGGGGAAGTCGCTGCCGTACAGGACGTGTCCGGGCGCGGCGAAGGCGAGCAGTGAGGGCAGGGCGGCCGGGCCGGCGGAGATGGCGGTGTCGAAGTAGAAGCGACGGAGGTCGCTCAGCAGGCCCTCGGGGGTGGCGTCGGGACGGAGCCGGGCGGCGACGGCGAAGCGGTGGGCGGCGTACGGCAGGAAGCCACCGGCATGGGGAAGGATCGCCCTGATCCGGGGGTACCGCCGTGGCACCCCGTTCAGCGCCATGTGGAGAGCCGTGCGGACCGTGTCGTACGGGAAGTCCACCAGAGGTCCGGGCAGCCCGGGGACCGGCGTGACCGGCGGCGCGGTGGGGTGGACGAGTACGACGGCGGCGCGCGCGTCCAGTTCGGCCCAGAGCGGCTCGAACGCCGGGTCACCGAGGTATCGGCCGTGCACGTTGGACAGGACCGTCAGACCGTCGGCGTTCAGTTCGTCCAGTGCGCGGGCGGCCTCGGTGAGCGCGGCGTCGACGTCGGGCAGGGGGAGGACGGCGAAGTGACCGAAGCGGTCGGGCCGGTCCTTGACGACTTCGGCGGTGTACTCGTTCACCCTCCGGGCACCGTCGCGTGCTCCGGCGGGGTCGTCCGGGGCCCCGACCGGTGCGGGGAACGACAGGAGGCCCGTGGCGATCGACCGGCGGTCCATCATCGCGATCGCGCTGCGGACGTCCCACGCGGGAGCGGGCCAGCCGAGCGCCGCGGCCCGCTCGGCCATCGCGGGGCCGAGGTCCGGTGGGACCAGGTGCTGGTGTACGTCGATACGCGCGGGGTCCGGCATGGCTGTCCGAGCCTCCTCGAACGAGGTGCGGGGAGCGGGGCTGCGGCGGGACAGCCCGTATCCACGAGGTACTACCCCTCGGGGCAGGGGGGCGGGGGTGGCCGAGCCGGGGATCACCCGCGCGGGCGAGCCCCGGTTCACCGCCCGGCCCGTCCCGGCCGTGTCCGGTTCAGGGGCGTCGTGGCACGCGGTGGCCGGACGGTGGTCCTCCGGGCCCGGGAACGTGCTGCCCCGCCGGACGCGGCGGGCGTACGCACGGGGCGGGACCGCCGGCCGGCGTGGGCGTGCGGCCGGGCCGGGGTTCGCCGGTCGGCGCTGCGGCCGGCGCGCGCCACCAGCGGCGGGACGCCAGGGCGGCCAGGGCGGCGCCGGTGGCGTTGACCAGTACGTCGTCCACGGAGGACACCCGGTCCAGCCTCAGGACGTACTGGAGGGTCTCGGCCAGGACCGAGCAGCCCGCCCCGAGCACCAGGATCCGCGGCACCGACGCCAGCGCGGTGAACCGCATCGGGGCGAAGAAGCCCAGCGCCGCGAAGACCAGCAGGTTGCCGAGGATCCCGAGCGGCCCCATCGTGAGCAGGTCCACCACCGGGACGAGGCTGAGGCGGCCCGGGACCTCACCGGCCCGCGCGCCCGGCATAAGGATCAGCCACACCCACGGCACCGTCCCGTGGACCAGGCCGACCTCGGCCAGGGACCTGTGCCGCGCCCAGGCCGGCTCGGTGCCCGCGGCTCTCCTGCGGCGCGCCAGGAGCCACACCACCAGCACGGACAACGGCAGCGTGGCCACCATGGCGAGCATCACGCCGTTGAAGGTGAAGAGCCAGGCGTGCAGGCCGCCGCGCATGACCATCGGCACGGACACCACGAACATCCGCAGCACGTACACGGCTACCGCCGCGCCGGGGACCCCCAGCCCGACGAGCACGATCCAGCGGCCGGTCCTCCGCGCCCGGCGGGCCGGGGCTGACGGTGGTGTGTTCTGATCCATGCCCCTACTGAACACGGAGGGCCGTTGCCGTGGCGTCTGCGCTTTTCGATACGCCGGCGACACACGCGATCCTTGCCGGTGCCGTGTCAGTCGTGCGGGGAAGTGCCGCGCCGCTCGGGTCCGGGCGCTGTCCACGGCCGGGGTGGCGTACCGCTGCCGTGGTGCGGGGACGCGGTGGGCAGTTCCACGGTGATGCGGAGTCCGCCGGCGGAGCGCGGGGCGAGGGTGAGTGTTCCGTCGTGTGCGTGGGTGATGGTCGCGACGATCGCCAGGCCGAGGCCGACGCCGGCGTGGTCGGTGTGTACGCGCTCGGTGCCGCGCTGGAACGGTTCGGTGAGTGTCGGGACCAGCTCCGGGGGGACCCGCTCGCCGGTGTTCTCGACGGTGAGGACCACTGTCCTGGGGCGGACGCCGGTGGTCACCCACACGCTGCCGCGTTCCGGCAGGTTGTGGACGATCGCGTTGTGCACGAGGTTCGTGGTCAGCTGCAGCAGGAGCGCCGGCGATCCGGTCGTGGGGGCGATGTCGCCGTCGGTCTCGAGAGTGACGCCGTGCTTCTCCGCGAGAGGGAGAAGTGTTTCGGTGGCCTCTTCCGCCATGAGGGACAGGTCGACGTGTTCCCCGGTGAAGGAGCGCCGGTCGGCACGGCTGAGCAGGAGCAGCGCTTCGGTGAGGTCGATGGCCCGGGTGTTGACGGCGTGCAGGCGGTCGATGAGCAGGTCGGTGGCGCGGTTCGGATCGGCGCGGGCCACCTCGAGCAGTGACTTGGAGACCGCCAGCGGGGTGCGCAGCTCGTGGGAGGCGTTGGCTGCGAACCTCCGCTGTTCGGCGACGTGTGCTTCGAGCTGCGCGAGCATCACGTCGAAGGCGTCGGCGAGTTCGCGGAACTCGTCCTGGCGGCCCGGCAGCCGGATCCGGTGGGACAGCGATCCGTTCGCGGCGGTGCGGGTGGCGTGGGTGATGCGGTGCAACGGGGCGAGCATGCGGCCAGCGAGGAACCACCCTCCCCCGAGGCCGAACACCAGCAGGAACGACATCGCCACGGCCGCCATGGGAGCGAAGTCACGCGCGACGGAGAGACGGTAGTCGGGCATGAAGACGAGCCCGACGTGGTTCACCCGGGTCAGGAACAACCAGCCGGTGACGAGCATCAGGGCGCCGGCCAGCATGAGGAATCCGGTGTAGCTGAGGGCGAGCTTGAGCCGGACACTCAACCCGGGCCGCCTATCCACGGCCCGCGCCCTCACGTCCGGTGCCGGGTGGTGTGTCGATGCGGTAGCCGACGCCGGGCACGGTGGCGATGGCCCAGGGCTCGCCGAGACGCTTGCGCAGTGCCGAGACGGTGATGCGCACGGCGTTGGTGAAGGGGTCGGCGCTCTCGTCCCACGCCCGTTCCAGGAGTTCCTCGGCGCTGACGACACCGCCTTCCGCGGCGACGAGGACCTCGAGCACGGCGAACTGCTTCCGGGTGAGCGCGACGTAGCGGTCGTCGCGGTAGACCTCGCGGCGGAAGGGATCCAGGCGCAGGCCTGCGATCTCCCGCACGGGAGGTCTGGCGTGCGCACGCCTGCGGTCGAGCGCCCTGAGCCTGAGCACGAGCTCCCGCAGCTCGAAGGGCTTCGTCAGGTAGTCGTCGGCGCCGAGTTCGAACCCGGTGGCCTTGTCGTCGAGACGGTCGGCCGCGGTGAGCATGAGGATCGGCATGCCGCTGCCGGAGGCGACGATGCGTGCGGCGATCTCGTCACCGGAGGGTCCGGGGATGTCGCGGTCGAGGACGGCGATGTCGTAGGTGTGGACGCTCAGCATTTCCAGCGCGGTGTTGCCGTCCCCCGCGATGTCGGCCGCGATCGCTGCCAGGCGCAGCCCGTCGCGGATGGCTTCCGCCATATAGGGCTCGTCCTCGACGATCAGCACACGCATGGTGTCGATGCTACGAGTCGGCGCATATCGTCGGCGTATCGATCACCGCACACCTGCCGGCGACACCGCGCTGCCCCGGCCGCAGGCATGTCCTCCGGCGAACCGGCACGAACAGCGGCCCGGACCAGGCACCGCCGAGGGCCGGGGCCGCGCGCGGGGGTCCGAGCGTGGGGCCGATCAGCGCTGCCGGCCACTCGGTGTCCGTGCGGGCACAGGGTTCGGCCGGCCGGCGGCCGTCGGTGCCGGGCTCGTCCCGCACCGCCCGGTGCCCCGGCCCGGCCGCGTCACCCCGGCCCGGCCGCGTCACCCCGGCCTGTCCGCGCGAGGGCCCGGTCACCGACCGGACCGGCGGGCACCCGCACCCGCACCGCTACCGGGGCGAGGGGCGCGGCGACGTCGCCACCGTCAGCCGCCCCTCCGACGTCCCGGGGCGGGTGGCCTTCCGCCTGGGACGCTCCGCCGGCCTCGGCGGCGCCACCGCCGTCCGCCCGCGCACCGACGCCGCCGGACGCCGGCCCGCGACCGCCTGCCGGAACGGGCCGTCGGCAGCGGACCGCCGCGGCCAGGAAGGGCACGCCGGCCCTGGACCGCCACGACCAGGAAGGGCACGCCGGCCCTGGACCGCCACGACCAGGAACGGCACGCCGGCCGTACCGGCGAGGTCCGCCGGCCCAGCCACTGCGACGCACACCCCGCCCCGGCCGTCAGGGCAGCGCCGGTCCGGCCTGCCACTCCCGGGCCCAGGCCAGCAGTTCGGGTGCGTGCAGGGTGCTCACCCACAGCTCGGCCCGGCCGGCTTCCTCCTCGGCCGGCCGGGGCCCGACGCCGACCACCCGCAGGCCCGCCCGACGCGCGGATTCGACCCCCGTCAGGGAGTCCTCCACGGCCAGGGCGTCCTCAGGCCGGACGCCGCAGAGCCGTGCCGCGGTCGCGTACACGTCCGGCCACGGCTTGGGACGCAGGTCCCCCGGCCGCTGCCGCGTCGCCGGGTCCGCGTCGGCCGTGCGGCCCCCGGTCCCGGAGGGGACGACGACGTGCTGGAAGTGCCGGCGCAGCCCCGCCCAGGCGAGGCTCTCCTCGACCACCTCCGCGGGGCAGTTGCTGGCCACCGCCAGCGGCAGCCGGCCGGAGAGCAGGCGCACGAACTCCACGGCTCCGGGCATGGTGAGGGGCTCGTCGGCCACGAGTGCCAGGAAGTGTTCCAGCAGGGCCCTCGTCAGGCCGGTGGCCAGTTCCGGCTTCTGCGTCTCCTCGGCCATCAGCCGCCCGCAGTCGGCGTAGTGAACTCCTTTGGCCCGCTGCGCGAACCCGTGCGGAGGCCTCAGCCCGAAGGCTTTGAACGCCCGGTTGCGCGCTTCCTGCCAGTGGCGTTCGGTGTCCATCAGGGTGCCGTCGCAGTCGAAGACGACGGCTTTGGGCGACCAGCGGAGAAGGGGGAGAGTCCGAGTAGGCACGGTGCCTCCTGGAGTGGGAGCGAGTGGGCGCGCCGACGGCGGCGTTCGCACCGCCGGTGTGGCGCGGTTCCCCGTGCGGAGGTATGGCCCCCGTGCCGGAGATGTGGCCCCCCGTGCCGGAGGAGCGGGACCCCGAGTCCTCCGGCGCCCCGGACGGATCCATCCGCTCTCCGGGCATTCCGCCTCAAACGGGAAACATTGCAGTGACTACGTTATTTTCGTTGCACAGAGTGCCGCAATCACTACTTCGAGTGATCGACGGCGTGACGGGAAAGGTGTAAGCCTCGCCGCTCCACGGGCGGTGACCACGGAACCGCCCTGCCGACAACCACCCGGTAGCGCCGATGAGTTGAGGCATATGCGGATGGCGGCCCGCAGGGGCCGCCATCCGCAGCGTCAAGGCCGCTTCAGCGCCACCTGCCACGCCGCAAAAGACTTTTGACCACCCGTAAGCGCTCACCATCGAAAGGACATGCAATTACCGCGCACATCACGGACGAATTGCACCGGGCGTACGCGGGCGCACTACATTCTCGACCGTCAGGAGAACGCTGAGCGAAGGTGGACAGCACCGTGCAGGAACGGGCCATGGCAACCCGCAGATCCCTCCTCGAGGCAGCCGCCTGCCTCTTCGCCGAGCGGGGCTACGCCGCCACCAGCGTCAACGACATAAGCGCCCGGTCCGGCCGGACCAGTGGCTCCGTCTACTTCCACTACGCCAGCAAGGAAGGGGTCGCTCTCGCCGTCGTCAAGGCGCAGTTCGCCAGCTGGCCGGGGCTCGCGGCGCGGTACCGGGACCCCCGCGAACCGCCCCTGGAACGTCTCGTCGCCCTCAGCTACGAGGTCGCCCGTGCTCTGGCCGAGGACATCCACGCGCGCGCGGGAGCACGCCTGTGGGCGGAACGGGAAACCATCGACGCCCCCCTCCCCGACCCCTTCGCCCTCTGGACGGTCGCCGCCACCCGCCTCCTCGCCCAGGCCCGGGCCGCGGGCCACCTGGCCCCGGGCGTCCGGCCCGCACCCACCGCCCGCACGCTTGTCCGGGCCTTCTTCGGACTCTGCACTCTCACCGAGGCCCTGGAGGGACCCGACGTCATCGTCCGCCGCCTCACCGACTGGTGGCACCTGACACTGCCCAACCTCCGGCACGACGGCAGGGCGACGCGGCCGTGCTGCGACCACGGGCGGACATGACGGACGGGCCGGCGGGCACGGCGCGGCCGCCTCGACGTACCGGCACCTTGTCCCGCTCGTAAGGTGATATGTATGTCACGTGCCGTCCTGGTTCCCGCGCCGGGGGCCGGACAGACGGGTCGCGATGACGACGTTGGGACGTGCAGCCGCCTATGACCACAGCGCGGGACCTCCTCGTGATCACCTTGGACAGCGCCGGTGACCAGCCGGTGAGAGCGGGTGACCTCTCCCTCGCGCTGGCCGGGGCCGAGCTGGTCGACCTCTTCACGGCCCGTGCGGTCGAGTTGCGCGAGGACCGCATCGTGCCCGGCCGGCTTCCCGCGGCGGCCGATGTCCTCCTGGAGCAGGCCTTCGCGTCGTTCGTCCGGCAGGAGCCCCACGAGACGATCAGTGACTGGCTGTGGCGCAGAGGGAAGGCGCTGGACGCGGCCTACGTCGCCGCCTTCGAGGCGGAGGGGCTGCTGACGCGGCGACGCCGCGGGGGCCGCCTCTTCCCGACCGGTGAACCCGTCCTCGTCGATTCACCCGCCCGCCGCCGGGCGACGGAGCGGTGGTCCTCCGCCGAACCCGTCCTCATGACCCTCGCGGAGGCCGTGGGCGTCCGCGGTCAGCGGACACCGGACCTTCCCGCGGAGACCGAGGGCGCGGTGGAGCTCATCCTGGCCACCGTCGGCGACGCGCTGCAGGAACTCGAAGCCGAACGGCAGCGGCGGAGCATCGAGCAGGAGGCGTTCGACAACATCTGGCGCGCCCCCTGAGCGCACCGCGTCGTGGAGCGCTCAGGGGGCGCGCCACGAGTTCCGCGCCCCGGCCGGTGGCGCCTGGAGCCGGGAGCGTCAGCCCTCGGTCTCCAGCCGGGCGGTGATGTCCTCACGCAGCCGTGCCTTGTCCGTCTTGCCGACCGCGGTCAGGGGCAGTGCCGGGACCTCGACAAGACGTTCCGGCAGCTTGAACCGGGCCAGCCCGCTGCCCTCCAGGTACGCGCGGAGGTCGCGCAGGGTCGGCGCCCCCTCGTCACTGCCCACCACGTACAGGCAGACGACCTCGCCCAGCACGCGATGCGGCATCGCGACGGCAGCGGCGGCCCGCACCCCGGGGTGCGCCAGGACCAGTGCCTCCAGTTCGTCCGCCGGGATCTTCTCTCCCCCGCGGTTGATCACGTCCTTCAGCCGCCCGGCGACCACGAGGTTCCCGGACGGATGGCGGCGGACGAGGTCGCCGGTGCGGTAGAAGCCGTCGGTGGTGAACGACGCGGGTGCCACGCCGCCGTGATACTCCGTGATGACGCCCGGCCCCCTGACCAGGAGCTCACCGATCTCGCCGTCGGTGACGCGTCGGCCTTCGCCGTCCACCACGAGGGTCTCGTCCCCCGGCGAGGAGGGCCGTCCCTGGGTGGTGAAGGCCACGTCGGGCGGGTCGTCGAGCCGGGTGAAGTTCAGCATGCCCTCGCTCATGCCGTACACCTGCTGGATCCGGCAGTCGAAGGCGTCGGCCAGTCGCACGGCCGTGGTTTCGTCCAGGCGCGCCCCACCGACCTGCAGCACCCGCAGACTCGACAGGTCACGGCCGTCGGCGGCGGCTCTGGCCATCAGCCACTGCCGGGCGAGCGCGGGAGTGAGCGCGCAGTGTGTGACGCGTTCGCGCTCGATCAGTTCCATGGCCGCGGCCGCGTCGTCCGGGGCGGCGAGCACCGCCTTCCCGCCGCCGGCGAGGGTGCCGAGAATGCCCGGAGCGGAGAAGGCGAAGGCGTGTGTCACGGGCAGGACCGCGAGGAACACCGAGTCGGGTGTCAGCCCCGACACCGCCGCCGCAGCCCGGATCACGTGTCCGAGCGCCTCGTGGGTGCGGGCGATGGGTTTGGGGGCGCCCGTGGTTCCGCTCGACAGCAGGTACAGGGCGGTGTCCGAGGGCCGCCGGCCCGCATGCGGGGGAACCCGGCCGGCGGGAGCCGGGCCGGGGGCCTCGATGAGCTCGTCGAGGCTGACATGGTCCGCGGCCGGGCCGGTGAGGCCCGAGACGAGCAGGGTCCGTACGGACGGATGCCGCTCGCGGAGTCTCTCGGCGAGCCCCAGGTGGTCGAAGCGCTGGTGCCGTGCCGGTACGGCCAGTGCGGTCGGCGCCAACGCGGTGAGCACCGGCTGGAGCTCGTGTTCGCGCAGGGCGGGCAGGGCGAGGGCCGGGCACGCCCCGAGCCTGATCAGCGCGAGGACCAGAACGACGAACTGGACCTGGTTGGGCAGGTGCACGAGTACGGTGTCGCCGGGCCGGACGCCGGCCCGCGCCAGGCGTGCGGCGCAGCCGGACACCGCCGCTTCGAGTTCGGCCCTGGTGAAGGCGCGGTCGCCGCCGACCAGAGCCGCCCGGTGACCGGAGTGCACCCGCGTGCTCAGCACGAGATCGTCCAGGAACTCCGGGCGCCACCAGCCGCGGTCACGGTACTCCTGGGAAACACCCGCGCCGGGAAGGCGGTCGCCGAGGACATCGGCGAGTTGCCGCAGGGTGTAGTCGTGCGCGGTCCACAGGTCGACGCGGGTGGCGAACCGGTCGGCCAGCTCGACCTGGATCTGTGTGAGGTCGACGGAGTCGAGCGCGAGATCTGTGCGCAACCGTGCGTCGTCGTGCAGCAGCTCTTCCTCGATTCCCAGGTCACGGAGGATCTTCCGCACTTCGTCGATGCCCGTCAACCGGGCCTCCTTGGCTCGGGGAGCTGTTTCCTTCGCGGTACGTGCGAGAGTCGGTATTCCCCGTGCTACCCGCCGCCAGACCGGCGCGCGGGTGCAGTGGGAAGCGCGGGTGACCGCGGAGGCGTGGGAAGTGGGTGGCGTCGGCCCCTACGCGCCCTGCACCGTGCGTGACTTCCGTGCGACGCTGTGTCGTCTCACCGGATGTGCCATTGGAGCGTGATGAGCCCATCGAACAGCGGGACGCTCGCCGTACCGGGCGCGACGATCTATTTCGAAGTACGAGGCGAGGGACCTCTCCTGCTGCTCATCGGAGGGGGAAACTCCGACGCGGCCGTCTACAAGCGCATGGCTTCCGTCCTGGCTTCGTCCCACCGCGTCGTCACCTACGACCCGCGGGGCAACTCACGCAGCGTGCTCGACGGCCCCCCGATGGACCAGAGGGTCGAGGAGCACGCCGACGACGCGTACCGGCTGATCCGGCACCTCGGCGGCGACGAGCCCGCGTACGTCTTCGGAAGCTGCTCGGGCGGGCTCATCGCGCTGGAACTCACGGTCCGCCATCCGGACAGGATCCGGCTGACCGTCGCCCACGAACCCCCCGTTCTGAGCATCCTCCCCGACGCCGGGCGGCACCTGGCACTCCTCGACGACATCTGTCAGACGTACCTCGTCGAGGGCATGGCCCCCGCCCTGGTCAAGCTCCAGGCCCTCCACGGCGGCCGGCCCGCACCCGCCCTCCCCGAGGTGCACGACAACACCGACTTCTTCCTGACCCACTTCGTCCGGCCGTTCACGCGCTTCGTGCCCGACCTCACCGCGATCGGCGACGTGGTGCACAAGGTGGTGTGGGCCGGCGGCCACGCCTCACGCGGGGATCTCGTGCACCGCCCCATGCTCGTCCTCGCCGAGCGGTTCGGCCGCGAGCCGGAACTCTTCCCGGGCGGGCACGTCGGATACGCGAGGTACCCCGCCGACTTCGCCGAGCGGCTCGTCGAGGTCCTCGCCACGGCGCCCGGCGCGGTGGAGCGTCCGCAGGGGGCCACCGGCGGAGGGGCGTGACGTGCGGATCGTGATGGGTGCGCAGAACTGTGGCTTCGGTCCGGCCTCCGAGCTCGTCGCGGTCTCCCGGCACCTTCCCGGGCACGAGCGGGTGTTCGTCGGCGACGGCGTCACCGCGGTCTTCGCCCGGCGCAACCCCGACGCCTTCGACGACGTGCACGACACCAGCGGGATGCCGGGGACGGCCGGCGCGGAGGTGACCGACGACCTGCTGCGGGGCAGCGATCACGTGGTCTCCGTCATGGACGCCGAGCTGGTGTTCCGGGCCGTCGTGGCGCGGCGGCCCGTGACCATGGTGGACAGCCTGTTCAGCTTCTGGCGGCTCGCACGGCCACTGGACAGGATCCGCGACCTCTGCGCGACCCTGCCGCGCTCCGGCTACCCGGCCGCCGACCGGCACCTGGCGGGCCTGACGCCCCACGAGCGGATCGTCGCGGCCCACCTGCTCGCCACACACAGCGTCGTACAGAACTTCCCCGGCGTCACCGAGCGCGCCGCCGAACTGGCCGCTCCGGGCACCGGTCACGAGATACACCGGACCGGCTCGATCATCGACGTCGCCGGGCTGCGGGACGTCGTCGCGCGCCCTGCGGAGCCGGAGTACGACCTGCTGGTCAATGTCGGTGGGTTCAAGAACTTCCTCCTGGACTTCGACGTCAACAACGACTACCTGCGCCTGCTGCACCGGTGGATTCCGGACCTGCTGCGGGACTGGCCCCGGTTCCGCCGCGTCCTGGTGTGCGGCGGCCCGTTCGGCGAGGGCCGCGAGCGGACCTACACGGTCGCGGGCGGACGGGCCGACTGCCGTTTCCTGCGTCAGCGTGAGCTGCTCCGGGTCGCGGCGGGCACCGCGGACCACCTGCTGGCCCCCGGACTCACGGCACTGCACGAATCGATCGCCCTCGGGCGGCTGCCCCTGGCGATGCACGAGCAGCACTACGCCCATGTCTTCACGATGCGCGCGCTCGACGGCACGCTGTTCGGCCGCGGCGGTGGCCGCTTCGCGGACGTGGTGCCGTCCCATTCCCTGCCGGAGGACGACTTCGCCGGCACCGCGGCCCTCGTCGAGCTGGCGGGCCGTGTCCGGGAGGACGACGGGCTCTACGCGAGGTTCCGGCGTACGTTCAACGAACGCATCGAGCACTACGTCTCCCTCACCCCGCCGCAACGACAGGAGGGCGTCGAGGAGCTCGGGAAGCTTCTCGACGGTGAGCCGGTCCACTCGGTGCTGACCGATCTCCTGGGCACGTCGCGCGCCGCCTAGCATGCGGCGGCCCTCGCACGTCGAAGCGGTCGGCGCCGACGGGCCGGCCCTGACGGCGGGCCGACCCTGACGGGGCGCCGGACGGGCCCGGGGGGAGGCGGCCGTCGGGGCGGTGCGCGGTGGCGTTCCTTCCGGACCGGGTGGCGGAGACCGACCGGTCCGTGGCGTTCGTTCGCCGGAAACCAGGTCGGTCCGGCGGCGGCAGGGGTTACAGTCGGCGGGCAGTCGTCGCCGCCCCGCCGGCGGGGCGGGGGTCCCTTCCGGGAGCCGTGAGCCCTGACCCGTCGGTCACGTCGTGAACCGTGAGCCGTCCGTGAGGTGGTAGCCCATGAGCATCGTCGACCTGGCCGCACTCGGCGAGTCCTTCACGCGTGATCCGTACCCCGT
This sequence comes from Streptomyces sp. AC627_RSS907, assembly GCF_019049165.1. Classification (NCBI taxonomy): domain Bacteria; kingdom Bacillati; phylum Actinomycetota; class Actinomycetes; order Kitasatosporales; family Streptomycetaceae; genus Streptomyces; species Streptomyces sp. AC627_RSS907. Next base: position 99,532 of record NZ_JAGMUE010000152.1, on the reverse strand, counting down.
CTACGCCCGCTTACGGGCCCGGGGCCCGGTCCACCGCGTCCGGATGCCGGAGGGCAACGCGGAGGCCTGGCTCGTCGTCGGCTACGAGGCCGGACGCGCCGCGCTCGCGGACCCGACGCTCTCCAAGGACTGGGGCAAGGCGTCCCCCACGCTTCCCCTCCGTGCCGTCTCCTCCGGACCGCACATGCTCGGGGCCGACCCGCCGGACCACACGCGACTGCGCAAGCTCGTCGCCCGGGAGTTCACCGCCCGCCGGGTGGAGGAACTCGCCCCGCGCGTCCAGAAGATCACCGACGCGCTCCTCGACCGGATGCTCACCGCGCCCGACGGGCGCGTCGACCTCGTCGAGGCCCTGTCCTTCCCGTTGCCCATCTCCGTCATCTGCGAACTCCTCGGCGTGCCGGACCTCGACCGCGAATCCTTCCGGGCGTGGTCGAACGACGCTCTCGGCGCCACCGTCCCCGAGACCCGCATGACCGCCGCGGCGTCCATGGCGCGGTACCTGGAGGAACTGCTCACGAGCAAGCGGCAGCAGCCGGACGACGATCTGATGAGCGCGCTGATCCACGGTTCGGACGGCGGCGGCGACCGGCTGTCCTGGGACGAACTCCGCGGGATGGCCTGGCTGTTGCTGGTGGCGGGCCACGAGACCACCGTGAACCTCATCTCCAACGGCGTCCTCGCCCTGCTCACCCACCCCGAGCAACTGGCCGCCCTGCGCGCCGACCTCACGCTCATCGACTCCGCCGTCGAGGAGATGCTCCGCTACGACGGCCCCGTGGAGACCCCCACCTACCGGTTCACCACCGAGCCGCTGACCGTCGGCGACACGGTCGTCCCCGGAGGCGGCGAGCTCGTCCTGGTGGCCCTGGCCGACGCCGACCGCGACCCGGCGCGCTTCCCCGACCCCGACCGCTTCGACATCACCCGCGACGCCCGCGGCCACGTGGCGTTCGGCCACGGGATCCACTACTGCCTGGGGGCCCCGCTGGCCCGCCTGGAGGCACGCATCGCCATCCGTACGCTTCTGGAACGCTGCGAGAACCTGGCCCTGGACATCCACCCGGCGGCGGTCACCTGGCGTCCGGGGTTGTTGATCCGCGGCCCGCGGAGTCTGCCCGTGCGGTTCGCCCCGTAGCCGGCGGGAGGTTGCCGGTACCGGCATCCGCTCATGCGGGCTGTTCGGGATCGGGCTGGAGCGCGATCACGACGACGTCGTCGGACAGGTTGGGCGCCCATTGGGCGAGGTCGCGTTCGAGGAAGGCGATGAGGTCGTCGGGGGTGGGCGGCTGAGCGCGTCCGGTGAAGTGGGCCTGGAGCCGTTCGCGCAGGGGGTAGAAGGAGCCGGTGAGGCTGCGTGCCTCGGTGATGCCGTCGGAGTAGGCGACCAGGACGTCTCCGGGACTGAGCGCGTAGGTGAGGGTGCGGGGCGGTTCGAGCAGGAGGTCCCCCATGCCCAGGGGCAGGCTGTGCTCGGTGTGCACGACGAAGGTGGTGTCGCGTCCGACGACGATCAGCGGCTGGTGGCCGCGGTCCAGGATCCGCACTTCGCGCGCGTCCGAGGAGAATTCGAGCAGGACCGCTGTGGTGAACAGTTCGTCCGCCGGCGCCCCTCCGTGGTCCGGCGCGCCCCTGACGTCGTGGACGGGCTCCGCCGGGGGGTTTTCACGGTCGAGCTGCAACGCCACGTCGATCCGGGCGGCGACCTGGGGAAGCGCGCGGTGGAGCAGCGCCGCCTCCTGGAAGGTGGAGATCACCGTGGCGACGGTCTGCGTGGCCTGGACGCCTTTGCCCTTGACGTCCCCGACGATCACACGGATGCCGAACGGGGTCGGGCGGACGCTGTAGAGGTCCCCGCCGATGAGCGCGTCGTCGTCGGCCGCCCGGTAGAAACCGGCCAGCCTCAGCGGGCCGGCCCGGGCGGGAAGCGGACGCAGCAGGGCGAGCTGGACCGCTTCGGCGACCGCCCGCACCCGGCGGAACCGGCCCTCGATCCGGTTGCGCACCACGCACAGTCCGACGGACAGCAGGGTGACGGCGACCAGCACGATCAGGGTCGATTCGGTCGCCGGACCGATGTAGTCCTCGATCAGCTGAGTGAGAGCCAGCAGGAGACATCCGGCCGCACCGGTGGCCGCGACGCCGATCGGTGGATAGGTGAAGATGGCCAGTACGACCGAGGCCGTGAGCAGGGATCCGAAGAAGTAGTACCGCGGTGTCGCCTGGTCGAGCAGGAGCGTCGCCACGACCAGCGCGGGTGGCAGCCAGCGCAGCCAGCGCGGCGGCCACGGATGCTGCTCGACCTGCCGCCGGTACGCCTCAGCAGCACGACCCGCACCCACGGCTGTCAGTCCTTTCCCGCCCGTCTTGAGGCTCGAAGCGCATAACGAGCATCATGCATGACCAGACCTGGCCTCAAGGGCACCAACCCACCCACTTGGTTCCTCGGCGGGCGAACCCGCCCTTTCCGGCCGCGGCGCGCCCCCGGGGACGCCGTGCCCGTCGCTCAGCGCACGGTGATGACCAGCTTGCCCGTGGCGCGGCCCGTCTCCCCCCAGAACGTGGGCCCGGGCGCCCTCGGCGAGGGGGAAGGCGCCCGAGACGTGGGCGCGGAGCCTGCCACGGTCGACGAGTCCGGCGACGGCGCGCATCCCCGGTGCCGCCGCGGCGTCGGGGCCGGCCTTGAGCGAGGAGACGCGCCGACGCTTTCAATCTCACATATAAGCGCATAAACCAGGTCTTATATAGACATGCCTACTTATACGCGGCGCACCCTGCTGGGTGCCTCGATCGTGGCCGCCGGCTCGGGAGCCCTGACCGCCTGCACCGGGTCCGGCACCAACTCCGGGGCCGGGGCTCCCGGCCACACGGGCGGCGGCCCCGGCCACACGGGCGGCGCCCCCGAGCACACGGGCGGCGCTCACAGCGCGGGCGGCTTCGTCCCGAAGGGGCCCAAGGGATACGTCAACCCGTCCGATCCCGAGGTCCTCGCCGCCGAGAGGAAGCGCGGGAACGGCCCCCTCCGCCGGTTCACGCTCACCGCCACCGAGTCGTCCGTCGACCTGGGCGGTCGGACCGTCAGAACCTGGACGTACGGCGACACGCTGCCCGGCAAGGAGGTCCGGATCACCGCGGGCGACGTCCTCGACCTCACGCTCGCCAACCATCTGCGCGAGTCCACGACCCTGCACTCGCACGGTGTCCGGATGCGCTGCGACATGGACGGCGTGCCGGGCCTGACCCAGTACTCCATCAAGCCCGGCGCGGACTTCACCTACCGCTTCGCCGTGACGCACCCGGGCACGTACTGGCTGCACTCGCACTCGGGCATGCAGCTCGACCGCGGCCTGTACGCCCCGCTGATCGTCGAGGACCCCAGGGAGCCGCTGTCCTACGACAAGGAGTGGGTCGTCGTCCTGGACGACTGGCTGGACGGCGTGGCCGGCTCCACCCCGGACGCCGTGCTGGCGCAGTTGCAGGACGGCAAGGGCCGGCCGATGGACATGGGCGAGGGCACCGGGCGCGACGGATCACGCCACGACATGTCCGACGACGCCCACGGGGCGGACCCCGGCCGGCCCACCGGCCCTTCCCGCGTCCTGCGGGACTCCCACAGCCGCCTGCTGCACAGCATGGGCGGAAACGTCGACTACCCGCACTACCTGGTCAACGGCCGCCTCCCGAAGGCTCCCACGGTGTTCCGGGCCCGCCCCGGGGACCGCATCCGGCTGCGGATCATCAACGCCGGGGGCGACACGGCTTTCCGGGTGGCCCTCGGCGGTCACGAGATGACGGTGACGCACACGGACGGCTACCCGGTCCGGCACACCAGGACGGACGCGCTGCTGCTCGGCATGGCCGAACGCTACGACGTACTGGTCACCGCCAAGGACGGGGTGTTCCCCCTGGTCGCGCTCGCCGAGGGCAAGGGCGCCAGGGCCCTTGCGGTCCTGCGCACCAGCAGCGGGGACCTCCCCGGGCCCTCCGCGCATCCGGACCAGCTCGACGGCCGGATCGTGCCCGCCAGGCGGCTGGTGCCGGACGAGTCCGTGGCCTTCAGCGACCGCGACCCGGACCGCGAGATGCGCATCAAACTGACCGGCGGCATGAAGGACTTCGACTGGGGCTTCGACCACGAGCCCTACTCCATCCAGAAACGCGTCCCGGTCCGGGAAGGGGAACGGGTCCGCCTCACCCTCATCAACGCCACCGACATGTGGCACCCCATTCACCTGCACGGCCACACGTTCGCCCTCACCGGCATCGACTCGGCAGGAGCCCGCAAGGACACCGCCATCGTCCTGCCCCACCGCAAGCTCGTCTTCGACTTCCGCGCCGACAACCCGGGCCTGTGGATGCTGCACTGCCACAACCAGTACCACTCCGAATCCGGCATGATGACCATCCTCGGCTACCGGAAGTGACGGTGCCCCGCCCTCGCCGGACCGTCGTCGCGGTCCGCGAACGGATCGGCTGACGCTTCCACCACACGACTCGCGCCGCGCTGAGATGGCGGGTGGCCGGCCGGCGGGTGAGCATGGACCTGTGCCGGGTTCCGGCCCGGGTGGGCGCCGGGTGCCACGGGTCACCCACCGCCCCAGCACCGTCCCGGCGCGTGTCAGCGAGCCCGGTCCCGCCCGGCTCGACGATTCCAGGGAGCCCCCATGTCCCAGCCCCGGCAGCAGCAGTCCCCGCCCGGTGTGACCTCCGAGATGGTTCCCCGGCCCGATCACGGTGAGGAGAGCTACCGCGGCAGCGGGCGGCTGACCGGCAAGGCAGCGGTGATCACCGGTGGGGACAGCGGGATCGGGCGCGCGGTGGCGATCGCCTACGCGCGTGAGGGCGCGGACGTCCTGGTCTCCTACCTCGACGAGCACGAGGACGCGCGGGAGACCCGGCGGTGGGTGAAGGAGGCGGGGCGCGAGTGCGTACTCGTCCCGGGTGACGTGGCCGATCCGGCGCACTGCCGGTCGATCGTCGACAGGGCCGTGGAGGAGTTCGGCCGGATCGACGTGCTGGTCAGCAACGCCGCGTTCCAGATGACGCGGGACTCCGTCGAGGACATTCCCGACGAGGAGTGGGACCGCACCCTGGCGATCAACCTCAGCGCCTTCTTCCACCTGACCAAGGCCGCTGTCGCGCACATGCGGCCCGGTTCGGCGATCATCGGGAGCACCTCGGTGAACTCCGACAGCCCGCCACCGCAGCTGCTGGCCTACAACGTCACCAAGGCGGGCATCGCGAACATGGTCGGCTCGCTGGCCCAGATGCTGGCCTCGAAGGGCATCCGTGCCAACAGTGTCGCCCCCGGGCCCATCTGGACGCCGCTCATCCCGGCGACGATGCCGCCCGAGCAGGTGGAGAGCTTCGGTTCGCAGGTACCGCTGGGGCGGCCGGGGCAGCCGGCCGAGCTGGCGCCGGTCTACGTGCTGCTCGCCTCGGACGAGGCGAGCTACGTCTCCGGCGCCCGGATCGCGGTGACCGGCGGACAGCCGATCCTGTGAACGCGCACCGGACGGATCTGTACCCGCTGCGGCTGACCGGCCCGGCGAAGCCGCTGGTGTTCGGCGGGCACGCGATCGCCCGCCGCCTGGGCAGGGCCGGCCTCCCCGACTGGAGCATCGCGGAGACCTGGGAGTGCAGCGACGTCGAAGGCGCCGGCAGCGTGGTGACCGACGGCCCCCTGGCCGGTACGCCCCTGCGCCGGGTGGCCGTCGACCACCCCGGAGAGCTGATGGGCGACGGGTGGTCCGGCCGGTACTTCCCCGTACTGACGAAGTTCATCGACGCCGCCGGTGCCCTGCCCGTGCATCTGCACGCCGACGACGAGACGGCCCGGCGCCTGGAGGGCCAGCCCAACGGCAAGACCGAGGCCTGGCACATCCTCGACGCCTCCCCCGGCGCGACCGCCCTGTGCGGCGTCAAGGCGGGCGTGACGGCCGACCGGCTGCGTGCCGCGCTGGAGACCCAGGACTTCGACACGGTCCTGCGGCGCCTGCCGGTGCGGGCGGGCGAGACCCTGTACGTGCCCGGCGGGACCCTGCACAGCTTCGGACCGGACACCCTGGTCTACGAGATAGAACAGACGTCCGACATCCAGCAGCACGCGATGCGCTGGAAGATGGAGGACGGCTCGTCCGTGGGCGACGCCGAGTTCCGTGCCAACCTCGACATGCTGATGCGGCAGGTCGACCTCGGGGCCCGGCCGGATTTCACACCCGGTCTGAGCGTCGCCGTCGGTGACGGGGTGGAGCGGGTCTTCCTGTGCGCGGGCCCGTACTTCGCTCTCGAACGCTGGCGTGCCGGGACGGCGGAGCCGCTGCGCCACTCGTTCGCCACCGCGCAGATCCTCTCCAACGTCGGCGCCCCGGTGCGGGTGCGGACGGGCGGCTGGAGCGAGGAGCTCGGCCGGGCGCAGACGCTCCTGCTGCCCGCGGCCTGCGCGGAGGTCGAGATCACCGGACCGGCCGACGTCCTGTTCGGCTACCTGCCCGACCTCGACCGCGATGTCCGCCGCCCGCTGCTCGAAGCGGGCCACCCGCTCCCGCTCGTCACCGCCCTGGGCGCGGGCCCAGTTCCTGGGGCTCGGCCGCCCGCTCGATCGCTTCCCGGCTGACCTGGGTGGTCTCCGCCTCCGGACCGGTGCTCATCAGCAGGGGGCGGGGGGAGACGAGCCGGATCACCGCGTACGAGTCGCGTCGGCCACCCGGTGGCAGGTACGTGATCGCGGCCCTGGCACTGACGGGACCGGCCACCGGCGCCGGAGCCCGGCCCGGGGAATCCGCTCGCCCCAGGCGTGTGACGGCCGGGCTGCCGCCCGCCCGCCTGCCACACTCACCGGGTGCCCTGTCAAGCCCGAGGTGAGCAGGAGGACGTCGGCATGCCCGTACCGAACGCCGAGACGGACGTACTGGTCGTCGGCGGCGGGCCGGTGGGGCTCACCGCCCGCGCGCTCCTGGAACGCTGGGGCGTGCGGGTACTGCTGGTCGACAAGCACCGCGAGCTGTCGCCCTTCCCCCGGTCCCGGCTGGTCAACGTGCGCTCCATGGAGGTCTTCCGCCGGCTCGGACTGGCCGAGAGGATCACCGCCGTCGCCTTCCCGCCGGAGTACGGCCGCGTCCGCTTCCGCGACACCCTGTACGAGCGTGACTTCGCCACCGCGGCGATGGTCGGAGTCCACGCTCCGGTGCCCGAGAGCCCCGTGACCGGTGTCGTCACCTCGCAGGACCGGCTGGAACCCGTCCTGCTCGCCGCGGCCGGCGCACCGACGCGGTTCGGGACCGAGCTCACCGGCCTGGCCGAGGAATCCGACGGCGTCGTGGCCCTGCTCGTCGACCGTGACAGCGGTGCCGAGACTCGTGTCCGCGCCCGCTGCCTCCTCGCCGCCGACGGCGCGCACTCCACCGTCCGGCAACTGCTGACGATCGGCACCACGGGCCCCGGAGCACTGGGGAACGTCACCACCGTCGTGTTCGACGCCGACCTCGACCGCTGGTGCGCCCGCCGGCCCGCCGGGGTCTACGTCACCGCGCACGGCTCCTTCCTCCCGCTCTACCCGGAAGGAGGCTGGGCCTGGTTCGGCCCCACGCCCGAGGACCCCGCACACACCGACTGGCCCGGCCTGGTCGCGCGCGCCCTCGGACCCGGCGCCGGGGTACGGGCCGAGGTGCTGCGGGTCCAGCACTGGGTGATGCACGCGTTCGTCGCCGAGCGCTTCCGCCGGGGCCGGACCCTGCTCGCCGGCGACGCCGCGCACGCGATCCCCATCGTCGGCGGCCTGGGCATGAACGCGGGCATCGCCGACGTGCACAACCTGTGCTGGAAACTGGCGGGGGTCCTGAGCGGGTGGGCCGGACCGGGCCTGTTGGACACCTACGACACGGAACGACGCCCGGTGGCCCACCGGACACTCCGCCAAGCGGTGGCCAACACCCAGCTTCTGCTCCAGGTGCAGAACCGGCGCCGCGAGCAGCTCCGCACCGGCGAAGCGCCGTCGGACGGCATCGAACTCCCCTGGTCCGAGGAGTACTTCGCCCAGCTCGGCCTCGTGCTCGGCGTCGCCTACCGCTCCGACGCCGTCCTCACCGGCCACGACACCCCGCCCGAGCCGTCCGACAGCGGCACGGACTACGTCCCCAGCACCGAGCCCGGCCACCGCATGCCGCACCTCTGGCTCGCCCCCGGCACCTCCACGCTCGACACCGTCGGCGAGTGGTTCACCCTGCTGACCCCGGACCCCGCCCACTGGGAGCGACAGACCACCGCCGCCACCCCCTGGCCACTGCGCGTCGAGACCCTCGGGCACGAGCACCTCGGCCCCTGCGGCCTCGGCCCGCACGGCGCGCTGCTCATCCGGCCCGACGGACACGTCGGCGCCCGCTGGGCCGACCGCTCCCCCGACGACACCACCCTCCGCCACGCCCTCACCGCCCTCACCCGGCGGGGGCGCTGACTCCCGCCGGACCGGACCGGCCGCCGAAAGCCGGCCGAACCCGAACTGGCCTTGGGTGAAAGCCCCTTCACCGGCACCGGGACTCGTGAAGACACCTTGAAGGTGTGTCAGGAAGACGTCCCGGCTTCCGCCGGGCGTTCACGGGCCGGTGGTAGCGTGCGCGCCGTTCGACAGGCTTGAGAACTCCGTACTCGACGTTTGGACTCTCCTTGAGTGACATGGCCAACGAGACGCCTACGAGCACATTCGCCCCGGGAGGGCGCCACCGGCACCGCAGGACGAGACAGCCCGGGACGGCGGCCCGGCGAGCCGTCGTACTCGCGATGACCGTTCCCGTGGCCTCGGCCGCGCTGGCCGGCACCTCGGCGTTCGCCGCCGGCAAGGACACCACCGCGACAGCGGCCCGCGGAGTCGCGACAGCGGGTCAGGCCAACGGCCTCTCGGCGGACGACGCCCAGCTGGTCGCCAACCTCGACGCCCGCGTCCTCGACCAGCGACTGGGCACCAACGTCAGCGGCGTGGTCCTGGACGGCGACTCGAAGGACGCGCTCTGGGGGCGCAACGCGACCACCGCGATGATGCCGGCGTCCAACGCCAAGCTCGCCACGTCGACGGCCGCCCTGACGGTGCTCGGCCCCGAGCACCGGTTCACCACAAAGGTCGTCTACGGCCACGGCACGCTGACCCTGGTCGGAGGCGGTGACCGGACCCTCACCAGTGACGACCTCGCCGAGCTGGCGAAGACAGCCGTGGCCGGGCTCAAGGCGGCGGGCCTGACCTCGGTGAAGGTCGCCGTGGACGACAGCCTGTTCGCCGAGCCGTCCCTGGCCGAGGGCTGGAACGAGGGCTACTACCCCACCGAGGTGGCACCGGTCCGCGCGCTGGTCGTGGACGGACACAGCGTCGAGGACACCTCCCTCGACGCGGGCAAGGTCTTCGCCGAGCGGCTCACCGCGGCCGGCGTCACCGTCGACGGCGACGTCACCCGTGCCACGGCCCACCGACGGGACGTACCGGTCGCCCGGCACAGGTCGGCGCCGCTGAGCGACATCGTCAAGACGATGCTCAAGACCAGCGACAACAACATCGCCGAGACGCTGCTGCGCGCGACCGCCGTGAAGGCGGGCCGCCCGGCCACGTTCGAGGGCGGCACCGAGGTGGTGCGCCAGGTGCTGAGCCATCGGTACGGCGTGTCCCTCGAGAACTTCGAGATGTACGACGGAAGCGGCCTGTCGCGGGCTGACCGCATCCCGGCCGCGACGCTCGCTCAGATCCTCGAACTGCCGACCGACCCCCGCCACGCACACACCCTCGGGGCGATCCTGGAGGGCCTGCCGGTCGCCGGCGAGGCCGGTGCCACGCTGGGTCCGGAGTGGGGGCGCTTCGACGACCCGAACTCCCAGTGCGCCGTCGGCAAGGTGCGGGCGAAGACCGGCACCCTCACCGGTGCGGTCGCGCTGAGCGGTCTGACGCGGACCGAGGACGGGGAGTGGCGCGTGTTCTCCTTCATCGAGAACGGCTCGACGGCCGCCCCCGGCGACATCAAGGACGCCATGGACGGTCTGGCCGCGACCGTCAACGGGTGCTGGGCCTGACGAGCCCGGGACGCCGCCGGCAGGCCGCGCGCACGCACCGCGTGGCCCGGCTTGCCGGCGGCCCTCCAGCACCGCCACGTGCCCCGTCGCCGACGCCCGTGGGGCCGTCGGCCGCGGCGTGCTGCGCGCCGTGACGGAAGGTCAGCCGGGTGCGCGTCCCGCGGGACCGCCGCAACGGGTCCTCCCGGGGCTGGTCCGCAGGACGGCCACGGCGAACGTTTCCCCTCGTGTTGTAAGCTGACCGTTCCTGTTCTTCGTGTGTCGAGGAGACCGATCGTGGCGGGTGACGACGACATCTCGGGGTGATACCCGAAGGTGAGGCCACCGGCCGGGGCTCAGGAGCGCCCGCCGACGTGGCCATGTCGTCGTTCCCTCATGCCCTTCTTCTCCGTCCTCCGCGGAGGAGTGCCTTTCGGGCACCCCCGCGTCACACACGAGGTACTCACCCATGGCCGACGCCTCCGTCATCTGCTCGAACCTCTCCTTCGCCTGGCCCGACGACACCCCCGTCTTCGAGGACCTGTCCTTCACCGTGGGCCCCGGCCGCCACGGACTCGTCGCACCCAACGGCACCGGCAAGAGCACGCTCCTCAAGCTGATCGCCGGCGAGCTGCGCCCCACCAGGGGGTCGGTGACCGTCACCGGCACGCTCGGCCACCTCCCGCAGAGCCTGCCGCTGACCGCCGACCTGACGGTCTCCGAAGTGCTGGGCGTCGCCCCGGTGATCAGGGCCCTGGACGCCGTCGAGTCCGGCGACGTGAGCGAGGAGCACTTCACCGTCATCGGCGACGACTGGGACATCGAGGAGCGCACCCGGGCCCAGCTGGACCGCCTCGGCCTGGCCCACATCTCCCTCGACCGCGCCCTCGGCACGCTCAGCGGCGGCCAGGTCGTCTCGCTCGGCCTCGCCGCCCAGCTGCTCAAGCGCCCCGACGTGCTGCTCCTGGACGAACCGACCAACAACCTGGACCTCGACGCCCGCCACAAGCTGTACGACGTGCTGACGGACTTCCACGGCTGCCTGCTGCTGGTCAGCCACGATCGGGCGCTGCTGGACCGTATGGAACGCATCACCGAACTCGAACGCGGTGAACTGCGCGTGTACGGCGGCAACTTCACGGCCTACGAAGAGGCCGTGAAGGCCGAGCAGGAGGTCGCCGAGAAGAACGTCCGCAACGCCGAGCAGGAACTGCGGCGCGAGAAGCGGGAGATGCAGCAGGCCCGCGAACGCGCCGAGCGCCGGGCGAGCAACGCCGCCCGCAACCTGAAGAACGCGGGCCTGCCGCGCATCTTCGCCGGCACCATGAAGCGGGGCGCGCAGGAGTCCGCGGGCCGGGCCGGGCAGATGCACGCCGCCCGGGTCGGCGAGGCCAAGTCCCGTCTGGACGAGGCGGGACGTGCCCTGCGCGACGAGCAGCGCCTCTCTCTCGACCTGCCCGACACCAGCGTCCCGGCGGGACGGACGGTCTTCCTCGGTGAGCACCTGCAAGTGCGCCACGGCGAGCGGGCGCTGTTCGCCGGGGACGGCATCGACCTGTCGATCCGCGGGCCCGAGCGGATCGCGCTGACCGGGCCCAACGGCGTCGGCAAGTCGACGCTGCTGCGCCTGGTCACCGGGGATCTCGAAGCGGAGAGCGGGCAGATCAGGCGGGCCGACGGCCGCATCGCCCACCTCTCGCAGCGCCTGGACCTGCTGGACCTCGACCGCACCGTCGCCGAGAACTTCACCGCGTACGCGCCGCACCGCACGGAGGCCGAGCGGATGAACCTGCTCGCGCGCTTCCTGTTCCGCGGTGCCCGCGCCCACCTGCCCGTCGGAGTGCTCTCCGGCGGCGAACGGCTGCGGGCCACGCTGGCGTGCGTCCTGTGCGCGGAGCCGGCCCCGCAGCTCCTGCTGCTCGACGAGCCGACGAACAACCTCGACCTGGTGAGCGCGGGCCAGCTGGAGAGCGCGCTCGGCTCCTACCAGGGTGCCTTCGTGGTCGTCAGCCACGACGAACGCTTTCTCACGGAGATCGGCGTCAACCGGTGGCTGCGGCTGCAGGACGGGAAGCTGACGGAGACGGCGGCACCCGCGGTGTGATCCGCCCGCGTACCGGCCACGCCCGCTCCGAGGCACCAGCCCGGCGGGTCCGAAACCCGATCGCGTACGGCGGATTCCCATGCCCTCCCCACAGCCTGCTCTCCTCGCCCACGACCTCGTCCGCGTCCTCGGTGGCCGCCGGGTGCTCGACGGGGTCTCCCTCACCGCCTCCCCCGGTCACCGCATCGGTCTGATCGGGGAGAACGGCGCCGGCAAGTCGACCCTGCTCGGCCTGCTCGCCGGAACCGACCGGCCCGACTCCGGCAGCGTCGAACGCCCCGTCGACCTGGGCCACCTCCGTCAGGAGATGCCCTTCCGCACGTCGACGACGATCGCCGACGTGCTCGACGACGCGCTGCGCGAGGCCCGCGACGACCTGGCGCGGCTCGAACACCTCACCCTGCGGCTCGCCGACACCCCCCAGGACTCCCCCGAACACGACGACCTGCTCCAGGAGTACGGCCACCGGCTCGAACAGGCGCAGCAGCGGGAGTCCTGGGACGCCGACCGGCGGGCCGCGGTCGTTCTCACCGGGCTCGGCCTGGGCGGGCTGCCGCACGAGCGCCCCCTCGGCTCGCTCTCCGGCGGCCAGCGCGGGCGGCTGGCGCTGGCGGCGCTGCTGGTACGGCGTCCGTCGGCCCTGTTGCTGGACGAGCCGACCAACCATCTGGACGACGCCGCGGCGGCGTTCCTGGAGGAACAGGTGCGCGGCCTGCCCGGCGCCGTCGTGGTGGCCAGCCACGACCGGGCGTTCCTCGACGCCGTCTGCACCGACGTGATCGACCTCGACCCGGCCCTGGACGGCCCCGTCCGCTACGGCGGCAACTACAGCGCCTACCTGGCCGAGAAGCGCGCCGAGCGGGCCCGCTGGGAACGCCGGTACGCCGAGGAACAGGAGGAACTGGCCGCGCTGCGCCGGTCGGCGAGCGTGACCGCGCGCCGGGTCGCCCCGGACCGCGGACCGCGCGACAACGAGAAGATGGGATACGGGCGCCGCGCGGGCCGGGTGCAGAACCAGATCGCCCGGCGGGTGCGCAACGCCGCCCGCAGGCTCGACGAGCTGGAGCGGACCCAGGTCGGCGAGCCGCCTCAGCCCCTGCGGTTGCGGAGCACCTCCCTCGCGGCGGCGTCCGCGCGGGAGGACTCCGACCTCGTCTCGCTGCGAAACGTACGGGTACCGGGCCGGCTCACCGTCGGCCGGCTGGACGTGCCGGCCACGGACCGGCTGCTGGTCACGGGTGACAACGGGGCCGGGAAGTCGACGCTGCTCGCCGTCCTCGCCGGTCACCAGGCCACCGAGGGCGAGGTACGGCGGCGGGCGGGGCTGACGGTGGCACTGCTCGCGCAGGACACCGTGTTCGCCCGGCCGGACCGCACCGCACGGGAGACCTACGAGCGCTCCCTCGGGGCCGAACGCGCCGAGGCGACCCCGCCGGGCTCGTTGGGGCTGCTGCGGGAGGCGGACCTGGACAAACCGGTCGGGCAGCTGTCGGTGGGCCAGCGCCGCCGGCTCGCGCTGGCCCTGCTGGTGGCGCGCCCGCCCGAGCTGCTGCTGCTCGACGAACCGACCAACCACCTGTCCCCGCGGCTGTGCGACGAACTGGAGGACGCCCTGGGCACGGGTCCGGGTGCCATCGTGGTCGCCAGTCACGACCGCTGGCTGCGGGCCCGCTGGAAGGGGCGTGAGCTCCGCCTGGCCGTTGACCGGTGACCAGCTGGACGGGCACGGCCGTCGCGGGCGACGTCCACCGTGGCCCGCCGGAGTCTCTCGTTGTGGACGGTGCCGCGGTCCCGCGGCGCCTGAGGTCTACGGTGGCCTTCTCGCTGACCGGCCAGGTCAGCTCCCCGACCGGAAGGTGACGAACGGTGACGACCGTCGCATACCAGGGCGAACACGGCTCCAATTCGGCGACCGCCACCCAGAAGCTGTTCCCCGGCAGCACCGAGCTGCCCTGCACGAACTTCGAACAGGCTCTGGACGCCGTGACGCTGGGGTCGGCCGACCTGGCGGTGATCCCGGTGGACAACTCCGCGGCCGGACGGGTCGCGGACGTGCACCACCTGCTCCCGGAGTCGGGCCTGTTCGTCATCGGGGAGTACTTCCTCGCCATCCACTTCGACCTCATGGGCGTCCCCGGGACGTCACTCGACCAGGTGGAGTGCGTCCGCAGCCACGTGCACGCCCTGGGACAGTGCCGCAAGGTGCTGCGGGAGGGCGGCTGGCGCACCCTCGTCAGCGACGACACCGCGGGCGCGGCCCGTGAGGTGGCGGAGCTGGGCGATCCCCGGCACGCGTCGCTCGCCCCGCCCGCAGCGGCCCGGCACTACGGGCTCGAGGTGCTGCGGGCGGGGGTCGAGGACGACCCGGAGAACACGACGCGGTTCGTCGTCCTGTCCCGCGACGCCGCCTTCGCGCCCCTCACCGGCCGGCCGACGATGACGAGCCTGTTCTTCGCCGTACGGAACATCCCCAGCGCCCTCTACAAGGCGCTCGGCGGCTTCGCCAGCAACGCGGTGAACCTCACCAAGATCGAGAGTTACCAGATGGGCGCCGGCCTCAACCCGAGCTGCTTCTACGTCGAGATCGAGGGCCACCCCGACGAGCCCCGCGTCGCTCTCGCCCTGCAGGAGCTCCGCTTCTTCTCCTCCGAGGTGCGCGTCCTGGGCGTCTACCCGGCACATCCGCACCGCCTGCGCCAACGGGCCGCGTGACCCACCCTCCCCCACCGACCGGCCGGGGTGACGGCCGGCGTACGCCGACGTGCACGGAAACCGGATTCCCGGTCCCTTCGGTCCCTGCCGCGGTGGGGGTCTCTCCCCACGGGACGGGCCGTGGGCGGCGCCCGGACCGGCCGGGGCCGCCCGGGCGGGAGGGCATCCGGACCGGCCGTCTGTTCGGGAATCTCGGTCGCTTCGGTCGCTGTGTGCTGCCTGCACCGGCGCCCACCAGGAAAAAGACCCTCGTGCCCGGAGCGCCTACGGTCTCCTCGGCCCCCTGGGTCGCGCGGACGGGCCGGACGCCCGCCGGGAGCTTCCCGCACCGCCAGGGTCCCTACAGGGGCAGCGTTATCCCGAGCTCCCGCATGGCGGTGGAGGGCGGTCCGCCCTCGGAGCGTTCGGTCTTGTAGCCCTTCACCCGGGGCTGGAGGGTCCGGGGATCCACGGCCTCCGCGGGCGCGCCCTTCGTGTACAGGCCCTCGGGCTCACTGTCACGGTCGTGCGGCAGCAGCCAGAAGACCCGCCGACGGAAGGTGCCCGAGGAACGGGACGCCTTGGCGGTGGGCCCCAGGAGCGCGTACCCGACCATGCGACCGGGCCGGTGGTACGCCGGCCTGCCCCGACGGTTGGCGAGTCGGTCCAGGCTCTGGCGGACGTAGTCGAGGTGCTCGATGTCCTCCAGCCAGACGAGTTCGGCCTCGTGGCTGATCTCTTCCTCGTTGATCAGCGAGCTCATACGGTGGCGTCCCTCTCCTGGTCGGTGAGCAGTCCGATTCCCGGATAGTGCTTGCGCTGGTTGGACAGGATCATTTCCTTGGGCGACGTCAGCCCGACGAGTTCGCGGGTGCGGGCGGCGAACGCTCGGGAGGACATGGGCGGGGCACCCTCATTCTGGCACCACCTCTTGTAGGCGGCGTAGAGGCCCGTCTGTTCCGCCCTCAGCTCGGGGGCCTGCGCGCAGCACTCGTCGTAGAAGCGTCCGGTGTGGTCCTCGGTCTCCGCGTAGGCCGTGGTGGCGATGCGGACCCGCTCGGGACCGGTCAGATCACGGTCCCCCGCGAGGTAGCGCCGCGCCCCGTCGATGAGCCAGGTCAGGATGCCGGGCCCTTCCTCGGTGACCAGGATGTCGGCGAGGTTGTCGATCTTCCGGTCGTCGGAGACGGTGTTGACGAACGGGATCAGCCGCATGCGCCGCCAGAACGCGAAGCCGCCGGTACCCACCTCGGGACGGTGGTTCCCGATCAGCCAGAGCTTGTGCGTCGGCTGGAAGCTGAAGAAGTCCTGACGCATCCGGCGGGCCTTGATCCGGTCGCCGCCCGTCAGCAGTTTCACCCGCGCCTCGTCGAACTTGTCCCCGTGCTTGACCTCCGAGCAGACGATGACCCGCCGGCCGTGCAGCTCGGCCAGGTCGGTGGGGTGCCCGTCGTAGGTGCGGGACATCAGGAACCCGGGGGGCGCCGCGTCGGCGTAGTCGCCGAGCAGCTTCATCAGGACGTCGAGGAGCACCGACTTGCCGTTCTTGCCCGCGCCGAACAGGAACGGCAGGACCTGCCCGCCCACGTCGCCCGTGACGGAGTACCCGAGCAGGAGCTGCAGGAAGCCGATCATCTCCCGGCCCTCGGCGTCCTCGCCGAACGTGTCCGTGAGGAAGCGGTCCCAGCGAGGGGTGGGCATCTGCCGCGGGCCCACGGTCGTGGAGCGGGAGTGGAAGTCCTTGTTGGGGTCAGGAGCGCTGACCAGGCCCGTGTGCAGGTCCACGACCCCGTCGGGGGTGCACAGCGCGTAGGGGTCCGCGTCCAGGCGCGAGGCGTTGAGGACCATGCCGGGGGCGGACTTCGCCTGGGTCAGCATGGCGTTCATCCCGGCCGTGCTGAGCGCCCGGCGCCGGTGCTGCTGGAGCGCCTTGTTGCTGAAGACGCCCCTGGGGTCCGTGCAGGCGAGGTTCTCGGCCAGGTCCCCGGCCGCCCAGACGGCGGTGTCGTCCTCGTCGAACTGCCAGCGGGTCGTGTCCCAGCGGTACCAGCCGATGCCCGGGACGTGCCGGTAGTCGTTGGAATACAGCTTCACGAACAGCTTCGCGTTGCCCCGGTCGGAGAGCGTGTCGGGCAGCAGCCCGGCCGCGGTCGCCGCCTCCGAGGTGGCGCGGGAGTGATCCGCCTGGGCCGGGAGCGGGACCTGTCCCTGGGCGCGGATCTGGGCGGCCACGGCTTCCGGGTCGAAGTCGAAGAGCAGGTTCTCGTTGCCGTGCGGGTTCACGGGCGCCCTCCCGTGTGGAGCGGGCGCTTGAGGCCGGCGGCCATGCCGCTGCGGATGATCTGCTCGGCTCTGCGTTCCTGGCCCGGACGGGCCGCCGCCGCGCTCTCGGCCAGGGCACGGCGTGCCTCGTCCTCGCCGAGCCGTCCGGCGGCCACGAGGCCGCCCAGGGTGAATGCCGCCCGGTTCAGGGCGTCGGAGAAGCCCGCCCCCTCCGCGACCTGTCCGCACGCCTCCACGGGCTCCAGAACGGCGGCCAGGGTGCGGCGTGCCCTGTCCTGGCCGCCGCCCGCGGCGAGGACGGCCTGCTGGGCGCGGGGCGGCACCGGACGGGGCGCGGGGATACCGGCCGCGGGCAGGTGGCCGGTCCGCTCCAGTTCCTGCGCCAGCCAGTTGGGCAGGACCGCCGGGTGACGGACTTCGCCCACGGCCCGGTAGGACCCGGCGCTCGTGGTCGTGCCCGGAGCGATGATGTAGCCGCCGTGGGCCCTGACGTCGACCTGCCAGGCGAGCGCGCGGCCGTGGCCGGAACCGCTGGAGCACTGCCAGCGGCGGTTGTCGGCGGCCCTGTACCAGACGTGGAGCCCTCCGGAGGGGGTACGCACGCGCAGGGTGCCGGTGTCCTCGGCGGGGCTGGGGACACCGCGCAGGGCGGCCAGCACGGCGAGGGTGTGGAAGCCCGTGGAGAGGCCCGTGAGGTCGATGTGGTCGGCGATGGTGATGCCGGGCAGGATGCGGTCCCGGCCGGGCGGGAGCGTGCCGTGGGCGTCGATGTCGATGACGACCAGCCGCGCCGGTCCGCAGGCCACGCCCACACCGAACTCCGGCTGCCTGCCCCACCAGCTGTCGATGCGTTCCTGATCGAGGGTGGCGGCGTGGAAGCCGTGGCACCAGCGACCCGCGGGCAGGCAGGGACAGTCGATGGGGGCGTGCTGGGCCTGGCGGCAGTCCTCGCAGTTCGCCGCGGGCGTTTTGCGGCCCGCGGCGAGGGGATGCACCGGCCAGCCCTGGCGGGCGCACCACCGCGCGGTGGCCAGCGACAGTCCGGCCGGGACGGACGCAGGGACTGACTGCTGTGGGTCGCTGTGAGAAAACCGCAGCTCAGCGGACATCCGCACCCCCTCTCAGCGACTGAAGCGACTCAACAACGGACACAGACTAGCGAAAGTCTCCGGGCAGGTCCCGAAGCACCTGCGAAAGATCGGGAAGGCCGTGTCGGGAGGGGGACCGGCACAGCTACCAAAGCGACTGAAGCGACTCAACTTCCTATTTATGACGCGCACACGCGCACACACGCGCACGCGGGAACGGCTTATATATAGGGAACTTCAGTCGCTTCAGTCGCTCTCTCCTGGTTCTACATGGCCTGACCTGCGGTTTCTTCAGTACGCTGGAAGCGACCGAAGAGTCGCTCGGTCGCTGCTTTTCAGTCGCTGACGGGCTTCTCGGAGAGCGACCGAAGCGACCAAGCCCGTTTTCGGGCCCGGAATCGCCCCCGGAAGCCGTTTTGGGTCGCTCAGTCGCTGCGCTTCAGTCGCTCGGTCGCTGGGCTTCGGTCGCTGGGTCGCTGGGCTTCGGTCGCTGGGTCGCTGCTGTCGTCGGCGGCCGAGGGCTTCGGTCGCTGTGCCCGCCACGGTCGGAGTCGGCAAGCCGCTCGGTGTCCGCCGGCGGGGGTCGCCCTCAGTGGCCGGGGAGCAGGGCCAGGGCCCGGGAGCGTCGTGCGACGAGGTCGTCGTAGGTTCGAGGACTTCACGGGGGATGGGGTCCTGCGAGAGCAGTCCCAGACCTCGGTGGCGAAGCCGTCGAGGGGCAGTGCGTGCGGATTCACCTTGCCCTGCCCCGCCGTGGCGACGGCCGGGCGGACGAGCTCGACGACCCGACACCGGTGCCGTCGAGCTGTGCGCGCAGTGCCTCGGAGTAGGCGTGTACCGCGGCCTTCGACGCGGCGTAGGTGGGCATGGGAGGGAAGGGCAGGAAAGCGATGCCGGAGGTGACGGTGACGAAAGCGCCGGCGCCTCGTTGCACCAGGTGGGGGTGAAAGCGTGGATGACCCGGATGGTGCCCAGCAGGTGCCGAAGCCTTCTGCGGCGAGTTCCGCGCGTGCCTGCCGGCTACGGCCGCCGACGGCCACGGTGCCGCCCGCTGCGGCGAACCGGCGGGCCGGCTCCCGCCCGATCCCCGAGGTTCCGCCGCCGACGATGACGATGACGACGACGAGAACGGTGCGCTTGGAGAGATCCATGAGATCTTCCCGTCGTTTCAAAGCGCCGACGAGCGTTCGGGGCCGTGGCGCCATGGTGCTCCCTGTGCTTCTCAAGGAGTGATCCACAAGTCTTGACGAACCCCGTCGCATGTGGCAGGGCCTCGGTTCTCCCTGGTCCTGACACTGACAGGACCACCTCTGGGACGCGTGAGCTCGTCTCCCCCGCGCAGGTGGGGCTCCCTCCGGGAGGCAACCACCGGTTGCCGGGTCTGCGCCGTGAGGAAGTCACCGTCCCAGGGCACCGCGCCGCAAGCGGCCCGAACACGTACCGGCGCGGGTGCACCAGATGCTCGCGCACCTTCAGGTGCCCGCGTTCGTCGAAGGTCGTGCTTACGACGTCCTGGCTTCCAAACTCGTCGGAGAGCTCGCCTTGTCCAGTCGGCGGTTTCGCCCCTTGTGGGCCCGGCACGACGTCCGCAACCTCGACGGAGGCACCACCACGGTCCGCCACCCCGTCGTCGGGGAGCTACGCCTGCACCGCGACACACTCCCCGTCGACGACGTGATCCTTGTCGTCTACTACCCCGACAAGGACAGCGACAGCGACGAGAAACTGCGGCTTCTCGCCTCTCTCTCATAACGGCGATCTCCCGCAGAATCGTTCTGAGCGAAGAATCGAACGACTCGAACAAAGGGTTGTGAAGATGGGCGGAGGCGTTCGCTGGGGGCTATTACGGCGTAATAGCCCCCAGCGAACACTGCCCTGCCGTCCCGTCAGCGGGACTGCTCGTGGGGAGGCATGGTCCGCTCTCGCTGGTGTTTGACCAGGATGCCGACCATACGGTCGAACTCCGCAACGCTCATCTTGCGGATCAGGTGCATGGCGATGAAGGCACCGTCGTCGTACGGGAGTCGACGAGGTTCCGTGGCGGACACCTCGGCCGGGCTCTTGCTCGTGGGGAGCGGGCCGTCGGAGAGCGTGCTGTCAGGGAGAGCGCTGTCGGAGAGCGCGCTGTCGGAGCGAGGCTCCGGTACGGTCTCCACTCGCTCGGCCGGTGGCTGTGCCGGGCTCCGCTCCTTCAGAACCCTCTCGCCCGATGCCGGGGACACGTCACCCTGAATGGCCGGAAGGCCGCCACTCCCCTCCCCCACGACCGCTTCCTCCCGCGCAGGCACGGATGCCGATGCAGGACGGGCCGGTGGTGTCCGGTCGTGCACAGGTTCTGGCGCCGTGTCACTGGAAGCCACAGCCACCTGTGCGGGCTGCTCCGGCGCGACCTGCGGCGGAGGTGCGGCCGCTCGCTCCGCCGCCTTACGGTCACGTTCGGCTTTGAGCTCGTCGAGCGCGGCTTCCTGCCGCTCGTGCGGCAGCTTGGCCACCGTACGCAGCAACTCGATGGGCTCTCCCCCGACACGTGCCTGGAGTTCGGGGGTGAGCTGCAGCAGGGCCAGTCGCTGCGACACCCACCCCTGGGACTTGTGCAGCCGCTTGGCGAGCTTCACCTGTGACCCGTGGATGACCAGGAGGCGTTCCAGCGCGCGGGCCTCGTCGAGGGGGGCGAGGTCACTGCGGTGAATGTTGGCGACGAGAGCGGACTCCAGGATGGCGGTGCTGTCGCTCCCCTGGGTGTCGTCGACCATCACGTTGAGATGGGTGAGGCCGGCTTCCCGGGCAGCGGCCAGGCGGCTGCTGCCGTCCACGACGACATGGGTCGTATGCGGTTCGAGGCTCTGCTCGCGCTCGGGATTGGCCTTGAGGTAGGCGTCACGGTTCATCACCGTGATGGCCTGCTTCTGGCCGTGTTCCCTGAGACTGCCCGCAAGCTCCGTCAGGTCGCCGAGCGAGGTCCGTGGGTTGTCGGGGTTGGGGTTGATCCGGCTGATGGGCAGTCGGGTCGGTGGAGCGACACCCTCGGTGGGGACCCCGGTGGCGGCACCGATGGCGGCGCGACGTGCGCTCACGGGCCTGGAGCCGCCTCCGAAACGCCCGGCACCGAGCTGGTCGGCCTTGCTCATGAGATCTCCCGGGCGAGCGCGCGCATGGCGACCGCTTGCTGGGAAGCAGGGGCGTAGCTCAGCAGGGGCTGCTTCATACGCACGGCCTCCTTCTGTTCCTTCAGGTCGCTGATGAGGCCGACGACACGAGGATCCTTTATGTCGACCCACCCTTGGAGGGACGACGTAGCGATGTATCCACGACGGCCGTCGTAGAGGTTGACGACGATGCCCAGGTAGTCGAGGTCGAGGCCGAGGTCGTTGCGCAGGTCCTCGATCTGGTTGGTGAGCAGCTCGTAGGCGTCCGCGGAGCTGTCCTCGGCCTGGACGACGATGAGGGCGCCCGACTGGCCCGGGAGTTCCCCTTCTCTGCGGCGCCCGTAGTAGGCGGCGGCGTCCATGCTCAGACCGAGGCTGGGCGGGCAGTCGATGAGGATGACGTCGTAATCGGCTTCCAGCGGGGCCAACGCCCGTTCCAGAGCTGCCTCGCGAGCCCTTACCGCGGAGAGCCGGACGTCGAGGAGGAAGGCGTCGTGGCAGGCCGGCAGCAAGTGCAGCCGACCGCCGAAGTGTTCGTCGTCGATGGAGACGATGAGGTCCCGCAGGTCACCCTTGGGGTCACCGGCCATGTGGTTGGTGAGACTGTCACCGTTCAGGGGCAGGGGAGACGCCCCCAGTTGGTTGGTGAGGTGACATTGCGGATCGAAGTCGACCAGCAGGATCCTCAGTCCGAGACCCGGAAGCTTCTCGACGTCGAGCGGGTCGGCAGCGGGACCGGTGGCATCACCGTCCGCGGCCTCGCTGGCCCGGAGGGCGGCCGTCAAGGCTTTGGCGACTCGTACGGAGTGCAGCTTGTCGGGGTCCTCCGCCATCGCCTCCCCCACACCGGCGGTAATGGCGGTCTTGCCCACACCGCCCTTCTGGTTGCAGACCACGAGACGACGAGTGATGGCCGGACGCTGGACATCCGGAGCCGCGTTGGTGTCGAGCCAGAGCTGGACGGACTGCGCCAGACCCTGGATCAGTGAGACCCGGCGGTCCTCTGCCGTCCGCCGGAACTCCTCCCACTGCCCCGGGGGGACGAAGGTGGAGAAGGACTCCGCACCAGAGGTGTCGACCTGAGCCGTCGCCGAGGCGAGCCCGCACCAGGCGGCGATGCCCTGCTCAACCGCGGTCTGGATTTCGATGCCCAGCTGGGCGGTTCTGACCTTGAGGTTCTGCCGGAGCCATCCCGGCAGTTTGGAGACGACCTTTGCCCGGTCGCTTGAGGTGGCTGGCATACTCATGGCGCTACCTTACTAACAGCCTTGCCCGGCTCTACGCGATGACACGTTAGTTTGCCTGACCTGCCAGGGAGTCAGACGTTTCGACACTCCTATTACGGCGTAATAGCCGGAGGAGAGTGACCTGTCTCGCTGAAGGTGGGCCAGTCTCGGTCTATCCGAGTCATCTGGTCTTGCGTCCCGGTCGACCTGGGCCATCTACCGATCCGTCTCGCTCTTTCTGAGCCACTGCCGCGCCTGGCTCCCTATGGTCGTCGTACATGGTCAGCGCCGGGCGGGGGTGGCTGGTGGAGACTGAGGACTTCCGGCTGGAGTACGTCGACGGTCGTGGTGAGCTGCACAGCGGGCCGTTTGAGGCGATGTGGTCGACGCGTTTCGAGGCTGCCGGGCAGGTGCGGACGTTCCCGTCGTACCGGGGGCAGCGCAACTTTCCCGGCTGGTACTGGGCTGCTACCAGTGGCGAGTTGGTGGGCTTCGAGTCGTGGGTGGAGCTCGGTCATCTGATGCGGCTGGACTCCGAGCCGGACGTGGTGGCCTTCTCGTCGCAGCCGTTCCGGCTCTCGTGGCGGCCTGGGGACCGAGCCCGGCGGGTCAGTCATACGCCGGACTACTTCGTGCGCCGTCGGGACGGCACCGTCGTGGTGCTGGATGTGCGCGCCCCGATGACCGGATCGACCCCGGGGATGCCGTGAAGTTCGCGGCCACGGCGGCGGCTTGCGGCCTGGTGGGCTGGGATTTCGAGCGAGTCGGTGTGCTCGATCCGGTGTTGGCGGCGAATCTGCGCTGGTTGTCGGGCTACCGGCATTCGCGGGTGCGGCGCGAGCCAGTGGCGGCGGGGTTGCGGGCGGTGTTCGCCCGTCCCCGGGGGCTGCTGGCGGGGGCTCGTGCGGTGGGCGATCCGATTGCCGTGCTGCCGGTGCTCTTCCACCTGGTGTGGTGCCGGGAGCTGGCGGTGGATTTGGAGGCGAGCCTGTTGTCGGCGGCGACGACGGTTCGCCCGGCATCCGCAGTCGCGGGGGAGGCGAGTGGAGATGCCGGCGCTTCCGAAGCTGCTGTCGCTGGGTGACCGGGTTCGCTATGACGGGCGGGAGCACACGGTTGCCGCCCTGCACGGCACCTCGGTGCGGCTGGTCGATGATGCCCAGGCCGCCAGTGTCGTGCTGCTGGGGCATCTCCTGGCATCCGAGGGGTTCGCCGTGTTCGGCACTGCGTTGAGCCGCCCGCCGCTGCCGGAGGCCGGGGCGCTGGAGGGCCTTTCGGAGGAAGCGGTGGAGCGGGCCGAGTGGTGGCGCAGGCACCTGACCGAGCTGCTCACCGGCCACCCGGATGGCGATGCTGCCACCTCGAGGCGGGCCGAGTACGACCCGGCGGTGCACTCGCTGCGGCAGCGGGAGCTGACCAAGGTGGCCGAACTGCGGGCCGCCGGTGAAGAGGTGGGGCTGAGCACGCTGCGCCGGATGCGGTCGCGTTTCGAGCGCGAAGGGGTGGCGGGCTTGGTGGACGGCAGGAGGCGCAGGCCGGCCACGGGCACGGGCCGGGCCGATCCCCGGGTGGTCGACGCGATCGCGAGGGTCGCGGGCAGCCGGACCGACGAGCCGACTGTCTCCGCGCAGGTGTTGCGGCACCACGTCGAACAGCTCCTGGTCGCCGAGCACGGGGACGGAACGGTCCGGATGCCGTCCAGAGCGGCGTTCTACCGTCTGCTGGAGGCGGTCACGGCCGGGCAGCACCTGTTCGGGTCCGCCCGCACCCGTCGCTCGCTGGGCAAGCAGCCCAAGCGGATGTTCGGACAGCTGACGGCGGCCCGGCCGGGCGAGGTGATGGAGATCGATTCCTCGCCGCTGGATGTCATGGTCATCCACGACGACGGGACGGTGGACCGCTGCGAGGTGACCGGACTGGTGGACCTGGCGACCAGGACGCTGTCCGCGGTGATGCTGCGGCCGTCGACGAAGGCGGTGGATGCCGCGCTGCTGCTGGCCCGCGCCATGACCCCGGAACCGGTACGTCCGGGCTGGTCCGACGCCCTGCGCATGTCACGATCGGTACTGCCCTACGCCTCTTTGCTGTCGCTGGACGAGCGGCTGGACAAGGCCGCCGCGGTCCCGGTGATCGTTCCGGAGACGGTGGTCTGCGACCACGGCAAGGCGTTCATCTCGGACAACTTCCGCAACGCCTGCCGCAGAGGCCGTCGTCTTCCGCCCATTGCCGCGTCCGCTCAAGCCCTTCCCGCAGGAGACCGAAGCCTCGTTCCTGGCCCGCCTCGCCACGGCCAACGCGATGCCCGTCCAACGACTTCAGCGGCCCTCCCACTGGCTGGACTCCCGTCTGGATCCGGTCGGCCGGCTCAGCGTCCTCAGCGGACAGCCCCGGACCTCGATCCGATACGCGATCCCCCGCTGGGAGCGACAGGCGTGGAACATCCCGCAAGGTCCCCTCGCCGCAACTCCCCGATGGGCGTGCCGGCGCTGTGTCGCCCGCAGGACCGGCACCCCCGGCCAAGGCGTCATGGTCTGGATGTCGAAACACCACGACCAGGTCTGCATCCCGCATCGCCTCTGGATCGGCCGGGCCGTCGAAGCCCCCGCCAACCAGTTCGACCTCGCCGATCTACCGGAGATCGTCGCCGCCCAGAAGCGCCACTACCGACTCCTTCGCCGCTACGGCCCCGACGTGATCAATGCGTGCTACGAACAGACCTCCCGTTTCTGGACCACCCTCCTCCAGCACGGCTACCGGATCAGCGACCTCACGCAGCGGCTCGCCCGGCTCCAGCCCCACGCGGCCCGCACCGTCCGTCCGTGGGATCCCAAGCGCTACGCGGCGATCTATCCCGAGATCGTCAAAGCCATGGTGTTCTACGCAGCTCCGCGCTGGCGCAGCCTGGCACTCTCCGGCACTGAAGAGGACTTCCGGGCCTTCCACGCCGAATTCATCCGGCGGCTCCCCGACGAAAGCTCCCTCCGCACCACCGCCAAACCGTGGTTCATCCACCAACTCCGCATGATCGCGCACACCATCGAGGCAGCGACGGCACCCGACGCTGACAACTCCGGGCTCAGTTGATACTCCTGCTCCACCCACAGATTTCGGCAGCGTTCAGGTTCTGGTAACCGGGACGAGGGTCAAGTACGTGATGCCAAGGATGTTGCGGTAGCCGTCAGCCCAGGACGACCGCTGGCGGTCGACTCGTTCGCGGGTCTCTGCGGCGAGTGGGTGGTCCGGGTTCATGGCGAGCCAGAGTTCTGTGTCGTGGCGGTAGCCGGACTCGAACTCCTCCCACTCCTCACGGCTCGCCGACTCGATCCATGCTGGCCGGAAGCCCGCCTCGACAGCGAGGTCGACGAGCGGTCCGAGCCGCAGGTGGTCGCCTGCGTGCGCCCCGGGCCACATAGCCGCGAGTTCCTCGTCCGTCGGGGCGCGATCCCAGAAGCCCTCGCCCAGGACGACACGTCCGCCTGGGCGGACCAAGCGGCGCAGCTCGTGCAGTACGACGCTGGGATCGTACGGCTGCTCGGGGTCGCACAGCGCCTGACCAGCCCCCAGGCAGAGCACCACGTCCACGGGCCCGCGTGCCGTGCCAAGGGCCGACTCCTCGGTGAATTCGACCCGTCCGGCCAGTCCGCGCCCCTTCGCAAGGTCCCTTCCCCTGGCCAGATCCTCGGCGTTGATGTCGAGGCCCACGCCTGTCGATCCCGGGACGGACTCCAGAACGCGGAGCAGCAGTTCGCCCCAGCCACAGCCGATGTCGAGGATGGTGGAGGGCGAGACGGCGGCGAGCCGCGCGACGATGCGCCCGGCGCGGGCTTCGGAGAGCGGTCCGTGGAAGGTCAGACTGCCGAGACGCGGGGGAAGATCGGAAGCGATTGCCATAGGGTGAAACATTAGTTCTCCCCGAGTGGCGTGCCGAGCGATTTAGATCCGGCTCGACCGACCCGGACGACTGGCCCCGCACCTGGTATGCCCGCCGCGGATTTACTCCGAGCGGCCGCACCCACAGCTTCACCCGCTCGCAAGCCGGGAACTGAACGCCGCCGTTCTCACCGCTTCAGACGGCCTCCTGCACAAGGCGCGGGGACATCCTGCCCACGGAGCTCAAGTCTCAAATTGAGTGAGACGTCGGCCCTCGCCTCGTCTCACTCAATCTGAACCACCGCAGGTCACAGCGTTGCGATGGCCCATCTTCATTGAGACGGGTCAGAGAGGAGAGGTCATCCGGATGAGGTCATCTCCCCTCGACCGAGCCGCGCTCCTGCCCAGCGGACCGGGCAGGGACTCCGGACGCCGGACCTATTACGGCGTAATAGGCCTCAGCACGGAGTGACGCGGCACCGTCGGTAAGGCCTCCTGAAAGACCACCACCATGTGGAAGGCGTCCACCGAGCCGGAGTTCATCGCCCAGATGCACCTGGCGCTGTATGTCCCTCGCTGGCGGACGGGCGGCAAGGACCTCGGCCCAAACACCGCGGCCGCGCCGAGTACGACGCTGCCATCGGTGCCTACGTCCGCCGGCGCGATGCCCGCGCCGCGCCGAGGACGAACTTCGCTCCAGGCTCACCCATTCGCACGTGGACCGATTCCCCGGCCCGGGGCGTGAGTGCGTTCACGCCCCGGGTTCCTCCACGATCACCAATGTGCCGCGGCTACCGGGGCGGACAGCGTGTCGAGCGCCTGCCGGCACCCGGTACATCTCGCCTGTCTCCACGGCGACCTTGATGCCCTCCACCAGCAGTTCCAGCCGTCCGTCGAGCACCAGCAGCACTTCATCAGCTCGGTGAACCTCTTCCTGGACCGGGCTGCCGTCCATCCGCAGGACTTTCACGCAGGCCGCTCCTACCGTTGCCAAGGAGTAGGAGCTCCAGGCAGTCGACATCCTGGCCGCTGTTTCCACGACGTTGATCGAACTCACCACATGCCTCCCGGCGGGCTGCTCCCACCATGACGCAAGCAGCCCGCTCATCACCTCCAACGGATGCCGGAAAGCTATCTGAGCAGGAACGACCGGTGGTCGACCGTTTGGCAAAACCTCTCACCGACCACGGCTCGACTACCCGGCCAAGGTCGCGTGACGATCCACTGGCACCCGGCGTCCGGGGCGCCCGCGCCCCGCGGGCCGCCGACGAGGCCGACGGGTCGAGCCGGCTCGGCCCGGCCCCGCTTCCGGAGGAGGGGCTATTACGCCGTAATAGGGCCGACGGCGCATCCCCGGATCCGGGCCCACCGGGCCTGCCCGGAGCACGGTCTCGACGGGGTCTTAGAGTGACGGGGTCTCAGAGTCCTCTTCGTACCCCCGCTGCTGCTGGTGACCTTAAGGTAGACGGCGCTCTGTCCGCTGTAGTTGCCGTCGTCGGTGATTCGGCCGTTGATCTTGACATCTGACCTGTATCAGTCCGGTCATCAGGCCGTCAGGAGACTGCGCCGGTCTGTGGCCGGTTGACCGCTTCTTCTGCTGTCCGTCCTGGCCGGAGCCTTGCCGAGGTCTTTGGGCAGCTGCAGGGTGCCTTCGGCGTGCGGGGCTCGCAGCCCGGAGCTGGCCGATCTCCCTCGCAGGGCCTGGGACGAGGCTTCGGTCCCTTGGTATTTCCCCAGGTCACAGCACCGTGAGCGGCAAATCAGGGTCTGAAGGGACTGAGGAACGCAATTATGACGTGTACAAGGATCGTAAGGCTTCGTATGCGCGGGCGCATGTGAGAACTGAAAGCGTACGAAGAGCACAGTCATAATGGGCGAATTGAGTCCCTACAGTCCCTGTGGAGTGTTGTCGAGCCCTCTGACCTGGGAGAATGCTGAGGGACTGGGCAGAAACGGCCGGACCCGACAGCCCCTGCCGTCCGTCCCTGCCGTTCTTCAGGCCCTGTCCCGGGTCCCGGCTGGAAGGGCGGCGCCGGTGAGCGGGGATCCAGGGGCAAGGGACCCAAGGGACCCGGCCGTCTGGTAGTACTGCGGCACGCGGGACCAATGAGTCTCTCTTCCCGCCACAGCCTCTAGACTCCTTTTCGGACTACGGTCCCTTCGGTCCCTCACTCTGTGTCACCCAGGGTCAGGCGGCCGTGGGATGACCACACATCGACCGTGACGAGGACGATCTGCGTGCCGCGCGAAGGTGAGAAACGCGAGCGTGTCGCCCCGGGGGGACACGTCTCCCCGCATGCCGTCGCTCGCTGGTGTGCGTCCCAGGGATGGCCGGTGCACCCCCTGGCTCCTGGTCGTAAGACCCCGGCGGGCAACTGCCCCGACTGCCGTGCGCGCAGGCATGATCCGGCCACCTGCCCCTGTCTGCCCGCCGGACGCCCCTGCCACGGCTTCCACGCGGCCACGACCGATCCGCGACGCATCGACAGATGGTGGCGCCACACCCCGGCCGCGGGAGTGGGGGTGGCCTGCGGGCCGGCCGATCTGGTCGTGATAGACATCGACGCCCACCCGGCCCCGGTCGCCGACCGGTCCCGTCTGCTCCCCGGCATCCCCATTCCGGAGCAAGTTCCCCTCGACGGGCTGGCGTCGGGATTCGACACACTGGCATTGCTCGCCGCCTTCCGCGGACAGCCCGACCCCGCGCAGGACACGGGCTCTCTCCGGGTGCGCACCCCCTCCGGAGGACGTCACATCTGGTACCGGAACACCGATCCCGCGCGCCGTTTCCGTTGCTCGACCGGCTCGGGCGGCGGCGCCGCGCTGGCCTGGCAGGTCGACGTACGGGCGGACGGCGGGTACATCGTCGCCCCCGGCACCCGTGTCCAGGGAGGTGTCTACACGCCCGAGGGCCCGGCCAGGACACCGGCGCCCCTGCCCGACTGGCTGCGGGACGAACTCGTGCGCACCGGGCACCTGGTGTCGCGCGAACCGGACGCCGTGGGTCTGCCCGGAAGCCGTCCCGCTCCGGCCCGGCAGAGCGGTCGCGAGCCGCGTCCCGGACGCCGCCGGACAGCAGCCGCCGAGCAGATCCTCGACCAACTCGTCACGCAGGTCGCCGGGTGCGCCGCGGCCCCGGAGGGAACCGCGTTCACGGAGAAGCTCAACCGGGCCGCCTACACCGCCGGCGGCCTGGTCGCGGCGGGGTACCTGGAGCACGCCGATGTGCGGGACCGCCTGGTGAGAGTTGCCCGGCATGCCCGGCCCTGGCAGCAGGTCCGCAACGAAACGATCGTCGACGACGCCCTCGCCGCAGGGTCCGGCCGTCCTCTCCACCTCAAAGGACGTTCATGAGCAGCGCCGAGACTTCGCCGCGTTTCGACCCCCAGGCCGCCGCGCAGCAGATGCTCGACCTCCTGGCCGACGAATCTCCCGATCCCGCCCGGGTGCCCGCCCAGGGTGCATCGAGTGCCGCATCGAGCACCGCATCGGGAACCGCCTCGACGGCCGCGCGTGCCACCGGCGCGGACATGCCACCGCTGCCGCCGTCGCTGTCCGACCGCGGCAACGCGCGGCTGTTCGTGCAGAGGCACCGCGACCAGTTCCGGCACGTGGAAGGACTCGGCTGGTTCGCCTGGGACGGGTACCGCTGGAAGCGCGGGGGAGGGGAGAAGGCCGCCCTCTGGGCGGCGGGGGAGATGGCCGAGGACATGCCCGACACCGACCCCCGCGGCATCTTCAGCAACCGGGAGATCGCCCAGCACAAGCGGCGGACCCTGTCCACCAACGGCATGAAGGCCCTGCTCACACAGGCCAAGGCCTCTCCGGATCTCTCCGTCGACCCGGACGAGCTGGACGGCGACCCCTACGCCCTGTGCACTCCCGCGGGGGTCGTCGACCTGTACAGCGGCCGGCTGCGCAAGCCCGACCCCACCGTCGACTTCCACTCCCGGGCCACCAGTGTCGCGCCGCAGCGCATGGAGACCCCCCGCTGGCACCGCTTCCTGGCCGACACCTTCGGCGAGGACGAGGAGGGCCGGGAGATGATCGACTTCCTGCACCTCCTGCTGGGCTACTCCATCACCGGCGACGTGGGCGCGCAGGTCCTGCCGTTCCTCCACGGCGAGGGCAAGAACGGCAAGTCCGTCCTGCTCGACGTAATGATCCAGATCCTCGGCGACTACGCGGACGCCGCCCCGCCCGGGTTCCTCATGGACCGCGGTGCCTTCTCGGAGCACTCCACGGAGCTGACCGAACTGCACGGCCGCCGACTGGTGGTGTGCAGCGAGCTGAAGCCGAACGACAAGTTCGACGAGGCCCGGGTGCGTCTGCTGACCGGCGGCGACAAGATCAAGGCCCGTCGTATGCGGCAGGACTACTTCTCCTTCACCCCGACCCACCATCTCTGGCTGCTCGGCAACCACCGTCCCGAGGTGTCCACCGGCGGCTACGCCTTCTGGCGCCGTATCCGCCTGCTGCCCTTCACCCGTGCGGTCCCGGCCGAGCGCAGGATCGACAACCTCGCCTTCGAACTCGTACGGGACGAGGGACCCGGCGTCCTCCAGTGGCTGATCGAGGGAGCCCAGCGCTACCTCGCCACCCGCGACCCCCTGGAGGGCCCCGACCGGGTGCGCATCGCCACCACCGCGTACGCGACCACGGAGGACCACATCGGCCGGTTCCTCGCCGAGTGCTGCACCCGCGACAGCGACACGGGCCGTGAGCTGCGCGTCGAGCAGGGCCTGCTGTACACGGAGTACAGCTCCTGGTGCCACGCCGGCGAGGGCATCAGACCGGCCACCGCGCGGGCCTTCGCCAACCGGGTCCGGCAGGAGGTCGGCCTCGCGTCCCCCGCGGACATGATCAAGTCCAACGGCCGGAAGTACTACCCGGGCATCGCCCTGCTGGAGCACACATGAGCGGCGTGCCCCAGCCGTCCTCGGTCCGCGGCCTACACCGGCGTCGGCGCGCGATCTACCATGGAGGCGGGACGTCGTACGCGGTCGCCGTCACCGGCCGGGCCGCAACCGGCCGGCGCGGGGACCCGGACCACACGCCCGCAGGCCGGACCACGCCCCACGCGGTGGGGAGCACGCCGAAGAAGGAGGGGCCGCAGCCATGAGTTCGCTGTTGACCGAGAGCGACCTCGTCAACGAGGCGGAGGTGGTGTGGCTGGAGAACCCCGAGCACTTGGACTATGTCCGCCAGGCCCTGGACAAGACCAGGCGCCGCAACACGAAGCCGCCCTACGCCCGTGACGGCCGCATGGTGGGCTACGCGCTCCTCGACGACGAGGCCTCCCCGGACCCCGACAGCGGCCTGTACCGGCGCCGGGTGTTCTTCCTGCTGCCCCACGACCGGGACAGCCTGCCGGACGGCCTCTACCGGGAGGGGGCCCCGGGCGAGGCGGTCGACCCCCGCACCATCGCGCCGAAGAAGCCGGGCGCGAAGACTCCGCGGTCGCAGTCGGGTTCGGTGGCCGTCGCCTCCGCGCAGTGACCCCGACGCCCGGCGTGCGGTGCGCACGCCGGGCGTCCTCTCACGGCGTGCTGACAGCCTTCCGGGCGTCCCGGGGGACGGCCCCCGGACCGGTCCGCTCTGCTCGCGACACGGCTGCGCCGCCGCTCCGGGGTCAGTCCTTCAGGCCGTAGAAGCGCATGGGGGAGTTCGGCTCGAAACCGATCCGCGGATACACGGGCGCCCCGGCGGCGGTCGCGTGCAGGGTCGCCCGGGTCAGTCCGGTGGCCCGGGCACCCTCGTACAGCGCTTTCCGTGTCACCGCCTCGCCGTACCCCCTGCGCTCCCACTCCGGGTCGGTGGCGACGAGCACGACGAAGAGACGGCCCTCCGCCTCCACCGTCGCCGCGCAGGTCACCGCGGTGCCGTCCCGCAGTCCCAGATAGGCGTGCACCCGCTCCTTCCACAGCGTGGAGCCCGCCAGGCCGTCCCGTCCGTCGTCCAGGGAGAACCCGTACGCACGCGAGTTGATGTCCGCATAGGCCTGTAGCTGCTCGTCGGTGGTCACGCGGGTGAAGACCAGATCGGGGTGGGACGGTTCGGGAAGGGGCAGCAGGTCTCCCGCCATGCCCGTGCCCGGGAAGGCATAGGCGAGGCCCGCCTGCTCGGCGGCGGCATCGAGCGCCGCACGCGCCTCCTCGTCGAGAAGGTCCTCGAAGACCCACAGGAAACCGGGACGCTCCTTCGAACGCATGATGCCCGCCGCCTCGTTCAGACGCTGCTTCAAGAGACCGGCGTCCGCGCCGACGTCGGTCAGCGTGACGCAGTTCCAGAAGGCGAACCGGCAGTCGGCCCAGCGGACGGCGATCCCCGGGAGGTCCCGGACGTCCGCGTCCTGGCTCCGGTCGAGCACCATGGCGCGCCAGACCGTGGCGAGTTGCTCCATCGACTCGACCGAGTCCGCGAGATCGTGCACCAGAACCTCTCAAGGTCACCGAGTGGGGAGGAAAGCCGTCCGAGATCCCCGCGGGCGCGGACAGACACCGTCCCGACGCGGACCCGGCGACCATCACACCGATTCACGGCGTCATGTACAACCTCTCGGGGCCATCGGAGGTCTTCGTGTCCGGTTCTGGTAACCCGTCCTTCACCTGGAGTTGTCCGAATGCCCCGGTTCAGCGTCGTCATCCCCGTGTTCAAGGTCCAGGGCTATCTCCGCGAGTGCCTGGACTCGGTTCTGGGGCAGTCGTTCCGGGACATCGAGCTGATCGCCGTCGACGACTGCTCACCGGACGCCTGCGGGGCGATCATCGACGAGTACGCCGCCCTCGACGAGCGCGTCAAGGCCGTGCACCTGCCCCGGAACGTGGGCTTGGGCCAGGCGCGCAACGCCGGGCTGGAGCGAGCACGGGGGGACTACGTCCTCTTCCTCGACAGCGACGACTCCTACACCCCCGGCCTGCTGCAGGCGCTGGCCGCCCGGCTCGACTCGGTCGGGGAACTGGACATCCTGGCCTTCGACCACGTGCGCACCCATTGGTACGGCAGGGGCGGCCGGAGCCAGGCCGCGGACCTGATCGAGCGGGCGGGCACGGACGTCTTCCGCCTCAAGGACCGGCCCGAGTACCTGCACCTGTTCCTGGTGGCCTGGAACAAGGCGTTCCGCCGCGAGTTCTTCCTCGAGCAGGGCTTCCGGTACGCCCCCGGCCTGTACGAGGACGCACCGGTCACCTTCATGGCGATGGTCACGGCCGAGCGCATCGGCTGCCTGAACCGGGTCGGCGTCGAGTACCGCCAGCGCCGTCAGGGAGCCATCACGAAGACGCCGGGCCGCAGACACTTCGACATCTTCGCGCAGTACGAGGGGTTGTTCGCCTTCCTGGCGGAGCGTCCCGAACTGGGGTGGGCGAGGCCCTTGTTGTTCGAGCGGGCCATCTACCACATGCTGTTCACGCTCAAGCGCCCCGAGCGGATCAGGGCCGCCGACCGCAGGGAGTTCTTCGACCGTACCTCGGACTTCCACGCCGAACACCTCCCGGCCGGCTTCACGCCGCCCGAGGGATCGACCGGCGTGTACATGCGCGCCCTGGCCAAGAGGTCCTACCGCGCCTTTCAGGCCGCCGAACTCGCCGAACGGGTCAGGAAGGCGGGACCGGACAAGGTCCACAAGGCCAGGACCAAGGTCGGCAAGCGCGCGTACGCGGGCCTGTACACCGTGCGGCGCCGGGGCTCCCTGGATCCGAACCTCGCCGTCTACAGCTCCTACTGGGACCGGCTGCCGTCCTGCAACCCGCTCGCCGTCTTCGACAAGGCCAAGGAGCTGGCCCCACAGGTGCACGGCGTCTGGGTGGTGCGCAAGGAGCTCGCCGGCCAGGTGCCCGACGGCATCGACCACGTGGTGCGCGGCTCACGCCGCTACTGGGAGGTCATGGCCCGCGCCACGTACTTCGTGAACAACGTCAACTTCCCGGACGGCATCGTCAAGCGCCCCGGCCAGTACCACCTGCAGACGCACCACGGCACCCCGCTCAAGCGCATGGGCCTGGACCAGAGTGCCTTCCCCGGCGCCGCCAGGGGCATGGACTTCGACCGCCTCCTCGATCGCGTGGACCGCTGGGACCTCAGCGTCTCCTCCAACCAGCACTCCACCAAGCAGTGGGAACGCGCCTACCCCGGTACCTACGAGTCCCTCGACGTGGGCTACCCGCGCAACGACCGCTACTACCGCTCCAGCGCCGAGGACGTCGCCGCCGTCCGCGCCCGGCTCGGCATAGCCCCGGGCAGGACCGCCCTCCTGTACGCGCCGACCCACCGCGACTACCGGACGGACTGGACACCCTCCTTCGACCTGGCACGCGTGGCCGAGGTGCTGGGCGACGACTTCGTCCTGCTGGTGCGCACCCACTACTTCTACGACCGGAACCCGGAGTTGAGCGACCTCGCGGAACAGGGCGCCGTCATCGACGTGTCCCGCCACCCCGTCGTCGAGGACCTCTGTCTGGCGGCGGACGCGCTCCTCACCGACTACTCGTCCATCACCTTCGACTACGCCAACCTCGACCGCCCCATCGTCATCTACGCCGACGACTGGAACGTCTACTCCCAAGTGCGCGGCGTCACCTTCGACCTGCTCTCCGGACGCCCCGGCGACACGCCCGGAACCGTCGCGACCACCGAGGACGAACTCGTCGACACCTTCCGCAGCGGCCGTTGGCGCGGCCCCGAGGCCGCCGCGCTGCGTGCCGCCTTCCGCGAACGCTTCTGCCCGTACGACGACGGACATGCCGCCGAACGCGTCGTGCGCCGCTTCTTCCTCGGGCAGGACGCGGAACCGGCGACAGTCCCGCTCGCCCAGCGCACCCCGGCCCCCAGGCCCTCCCTCCGCTGACCCTTCGCCCGCCGAGGACCGCTGCCGAGGACCGCTGCCGAGGACCGCCACGGACCGCGAGGCGGCCCTCGGCCCGCGGGGCCCGGTCCGCGCCGCTCAGGTGTCGAAACGGCCGCGCGCCGTCTCGATGTGGCCCAGGTACTGGTGGGTCCATCCGCACAGCGCGTCGACCGTGGCGCGCAGGGCCCGGCCCGGCTCGGTGAGGGTGTACTCGACCCGTGGCGGCACGGTGGGGTGCACCTTCCGGTCGACCAGGCCGTTGCGCTCCAGCATGCGCAGGTTCTGGGTGAGCATCTTGTGGCTGACGCCCTCAACCTCGTCGCGCAGCTCGCTGAAGCGCAGGGTGCGCTCGCCGAGCGTCTCGATGATCAGGAGCGCCCACTTGTTGGCGACGTCCGAGAAGATCTCGCGCGCCAGGGAGTCCGCGCGCCTCAGGTCGGCGTCCTCGGGCAGGCCTTTGAGCAGTTGCTTGGTCACCATCAGGTACCTCAGTCACTAAAAAGTGCGTTCTTCCAGGTCAGCGCTCACTCTCCTACAGTTTCCGAGTAACCACAAGAGAGCGCAGTGAAAGGGGACCATCCATGGCCACCATCGACGTCTTCCACCACGACGTGCCGGCCGAGAGCGACTTCGGCTACGCACAGGCGATCAGGTCCGGCGAGCTGATCCACGTCTCCGGGCAGCTCTCGCTCGACGAGGCGGGCGAGTTCCGCCACGCCGACGACTTCGCCGCCCAGCTCCAGCAGACCTACGCCAACATGGACAAGGTCCTGGAGCACTACGGAGTCACCCGCAGGCAGATCGTCTCGCAGGTGCTGTACGTGGTCGACCTGCGGCAGCACGCGGTGGCGACGGCGCGGGGCAACCTGGCGTACTTCGGCGACCACCACCCGGCCAGCACGGTCGTCGGCGTCACGGAACTGACCTTCCCCGGCCAGGTCGTCGAGATCAGCTGCGTCGTCGACCGGAAGCTGCCCGCCTGAATCCGCCGCC
>NZ_JAGMUE010000152.1:0-63212 GCF_019049165.1 Streptomyces sp. AC627_RSS907 | reverse complement strand
GCCCGCCACCCCCACCCCCACCCGCTTCCGCTCACCGCGCTCGCGCTCGGCGGCCCGCACGGCCCTGCGCGGTTCGTCACCCGGCAGCCCGCCCCGCCCCGACCCGCCCGGGTCCGGGACGGCGCCCCGGACCGCCTGGGGCTGCAGTTCTACCAGCGGTAGAATCGATGGCATGAGCAAGCCGACGAGTATCAAGACCAGTGAGGAAGTACGCGACCGGCTGCGTGTCCTCGCCGACGAGCGCGGCACCACCATCACCGAGCTGCTGGAGGAGCTCGCCCGTCGCGAGCTCACCGAGGCCGAGCGGGAGCAGCGCGCCCTCGAAGCGGCCCGTGAGCTCGGTGTCGAGTACAGCGAGCAGGTTCAGCGGTCCGGCCGGGAGGCCTGGGCGAAGATCCGCGCCCATCAGGGCGGCACCGCCGCATGACCCTGACGGCCCTGCTGGACCACACCGCTCTGATCGCCCTGTACCGCGCGAACTCCTTCCTCACCGGCCTCTACATCGAGGCCTCACGCGGCGGTGGCCGCGTACTCGTCCCCTCGCTCTCCGTCCTCGCCGCCGAGCGGCAGGCCGCGGGCGCGGGTAAGCACGCGGCGTCCCTGCGCTTCGCGGAGAACGTCCCGTTCACCGCGGCGCACGCGGTGGACGCGATGGACTGGACGAACGTGGAGTGGCCGGTGGCGCACGCGGCGGCGATCGCCTGGCACGCGGTGCGGGAGGGGACGCCACTCACGGTCCTGTCGCTGGCACCCGAGCTCTACGCGGGCACCGGCATCACCCCGCTCGACCCCGCCTGACCTGGGGATACGGCGTACAGGCGGTGTACTCGAAGGGGCGGACGACCGGTTCCCGGCCGCGGGCGGACCCCACGCGGAGCACCGTGACCGGAGCCGTGCGTGACGGCGGCCGTCACGTCCAGCGCATGCCGATGGCGGAGAGCCGCTCCACCCGCTCGGGTGTCAGCGTGGCGGCCCGGGAGCGTTGGTTCCCGATCCACGCCCCCAGTTTCAGCTCCCGGACCTCGCGGCCCTCGCCGCCGCCCTCGTCGTCGATGACGATCTGTTCGACGTGCTTCCTCGGTACGCGAAGGTGCCCCTCACGTTCGTAGAACTGGCGGGCGGCGGTGTAGTTGAGTGCCCACTTGTCGGCGTGTGTGCGGCGCGGCCGGGGTTTCTCGTCCTCGCCCGCGGGTTCGACGCCGAGGATGTGCCGGCACATCCACTGCTGCACGGTCGTCAGCCGGTCCCACCCGAGCCGGACCGAGCGCACCCACCGCCCGAGGTCCTCGCCCTGGCGCACGACGGTGCCCGGTTCCGTCGGCAGTGCGCCACCGGCCTCCAGGCGCTGCCGGACGAGGTGGAAGGCGCGCTGCCACTCCACGGACCAGGCAGGGCACCACGACGGGTCGATGTCCTCCAACTGCTCGCGACGCTCCTGCGACAGCGCCCCGGCCGTCGGCCGGACCGGCAGCCCTTCGGCGTGCCGTCGCTCGTCGTGCTGCGCCCTGCGGGCGGCGGCTCGCTGGTTCTTCAGCCAGATACCCACCCGGTGTCCCCGGTAGGTGGCGTCCAGCGGCGCCAGCAGGTGCCCGTTCTCCTCGGCCCACCCGCGCGCCGCCGCGAGGCCCTCCTCCCACGCGACGTCGAAGTGCGACCACACCATGCCGAGCTTCTCCAGTTGCTCGACGCGGTCGGCGTCCATGGTCCCGCGGGCGAAGGCGCGTCTGGCGTCGGCGATCCACTGCCCCAGCGGAAACCCGGCGAGCACGGCCGGCCACCCCTCGGCTTCGGCCTCCCGCCTTTCGGTCTCCTGCCTTTCGGTCTCCTGCCTTTCGGTCTCCCGCCTTTCGGCCTCCTGCCTTTCGGTCTCCTGCCTTTCGGTCTCCCGCCTTTCGGTCTCCCGCCCGGCTTCGGTCTCCTGCCCGGCGACGGCGGGCACGCGGAACGTGAACGGCACGCGCAGGTCGCCGTACTCGCGGGCGTAGAGGGCGGCGGCCTCGATGCCGCGCCTCCAGTGGGCGTGCTCGGGGTTGAGGACCCGCAGATTGATGAACGCCGCCAGCTGCGCGGGATCGCGCGGGGTGCTGAACTTCAGCAGCTCGCGGGCAGGCAGGGAGAGTCGGTCGCTTCGGTCGCTGGCGGCTTCCAAGTCCTCCGGCCCTCCGCCACGGCTCTGCACGCCCCTGACACTGCTGCGGGCCTGCTGTTCGGCGAGCCGCTCCACGACACGAGTGTCGTGCGCCCGGAGCGCTTCCAGCAGTTTCGCCAGGCCGCCGTAGGCCCGGGAGGTGAGCATGTTGTCGGCCGTCTCCCCGGGCCCGAGCAGGACCGGCACCACGAGGGAGGCGACCTTGCCCTCGCCGGGCTGGATGCGCAGGGCGCGGCCGACGGCCTGGACGAGGTCGGGCATGGAGCCGCGTACGTCGGCCCAGTAGACGCTGTCGCAGTTCCTGGTGTCGACGCCCTCGCCCAGGACCCTCACGGACCCCAGGTAGCCCTTCTCGACGACCGTGCCGTCCGCGGTGATGCCGTCGGCGAACTCGGTGAGGACCCGCCGCCGGTGGTCCGGTCTGTGCTCGCCGCACAGCCAGTCGGCCCAGATCGTCCGGGGGTACAGCTCCGGGTCGGCGGCGTGCAGCCGTGCGGCGACGTCGGGAAGGCCGGCCGCGAACGCCTCGGCCTCCTTGACGACATGGTGGAAGACCAGCGTCCGGCGGATGTCCTCCTCGGCCGACGCCTTCACCAGCGCGGTCTGCAGTGCCGCGAGCCGGGCCCCGCGGACCTCGTCCGAGCGGCCTTCCGCGCCGAGGAGCCGGGCGGCCTGGAGCTGGGTGTCGGTGATGTCCAGGCACACCACCTGGTACGGCGCGCAGATCCCCCGGTCGATCGCCTCGGACAGCGTCAACGTGTAGCAGCGGGCACCGAACGGCCCGTCCGGGTCGTCCTCCATGCTCGCCACCAGCTCACCCGGCGCGCCCTGCCCGGAGTCCTCGTCCAGCTGCCACAGCCGGGGAGTGGCGGTCATGTACAGCCGCCGCAGGGCGGGGATCCGCTGGTTGTCGTGGACGACCGCCCACGGCTTGCCCAGCCGGCCCGACGTCCGGTGCGCCTCGTCGACCACGACCAGGTCCCAGCCGGGCAGGCCGGCCCGGTGAGCGCGCTCCAGGGTGCCCAGCCCGAGCGAGGCGTACGTGGCGAACACCGTGACCTTGTCGAAGGGGCGCACCCACGCGACCAGCTCGTCCACGTCCGTGGTGTTGGGAAAGGCCACTTCGTCCCCGCGTAGCGACGAGACCCCGATCACCGGGCCCGTGCGGCCGCCCTCGCGCCATGCGGCCTCGGTCTGGGCGAGCAGGTCCAGCGAGGGGACCAGCACCAGCACGCGGCCCGCACGCAGCTCCTCGGCGCTCCGCACGGCGACGAGGCTCTTGCCCGACCCGGTCGCCATGATCACCTGGGTCCGGAGCCCGCGCGGAGGCACCGTCGAACCCGCCGGCGACTCGAGCGCCCGCAGCACCGCGTCCACGGCTTCTCGCTGGTGGGGACGGAGTTCCTTCACTGCCATTCCGATCTGCCTTCTCCCGCGGGCCGCGTAGGGGGAACCCGCGGAAGGCAACGGTAGACCCCCTCCCCACCGGATCACAGCCGGTACGGGATCGCCGTCCCACGACGCCCACGCCCGAGGGAGACAGCCGCGGCAGCCCCGTGACACGGGCCGGTTCGCATCGCTGGTACGGCACTACGATGAAGCGGTGACCTCTCCGCCGGAAGACCCGTCGCCAGTGTTCCGCGAAGACGACCGCGACTCGGCCGTGCGGCGCGTGCAGGAGGCGTACGCCGAGGGGCACATCTCGCACGAGGAGATGGACGAACGCCTTGACCGGGTGCTGACCGCGAGGACGCACAGCGAACTCGGGCCGGCCCTGGCCTCGCTCCCGGAGCAGGGTGCGGGCACGACGTCCACGATCGCCGCCGCCGGCGGACGGATCAAACGGCGCGGTGCGTGGCGGGTACCTCGGATGCTCAAGGTCGCCTCCGCGTTCGGGAGGGTGTACCTGGACCTGTCCCGGGCGGTCATCGAGCATCCGGTGGTCGACATCGAGTTGCAGCTCGGCACCGGCAGAGCCCGGATCACGGTCCCTCGCCACGCGATCGTCGACATCGGCGATCTGCGCACCGGGTGGAAGGACGCGCGCTACCAGCCCCCGCGGCGCTCCCGTCCCGGCGGGCCGACGATCCGGATCACCGGGGCCATGGGGTTCGGACGGTTGAGGATCCGCCACGCGTGGCGTTGAGACGCGGCCGTACTTCGGAGAGGACGCGGTGGCGGGCGGATTCGTCCTGCCGCCCGCCACCGTCCGCGGCGTGCTCAGCCCCGACGAGTTCCCCCGACGTCCAGGAGGGCGTCCGTCACAGGGAGCCTCCGGGAACGACGCCGAGCTGTCGCAGCTGTGAGAAGACGTCGACGACCCCCCAGATCTCGGCGATCCGGCCGTCCGCGAAGCGGAAGACGAAGATCTCGTTGTACCGGACGGACGTGCCGGTCGGCGGGAGGCCCCTGTACTCGCCCAGGTGGGTCCCCGTGACCGTGTTCCTGGACACGACCTTGTCCCCGGCGGGGATCACGTCCTCCGCCGCGACATGAAGGTCGGGGAACGCGCGAAGGAGCACCGTCCACACCTGCTTGAGTGCCTGCACCCCCGTCGCACCGGTCGGTACGGGCGCGTGGAACAGCACGTCCGGGGCGACCACCTCGTCGATGGCCTTCGAGATGACCTCCGTGTCGCCGGTGTTCACGGCGTCGTGCAACCGGCGCAACGTCGTGGCGTTGTCTGCTGCCTGTGTTGTTGACATGTGGTTCCTCCTCGGGGACCTGCGCGTTGTGGCGGTCGTCGCCGCCCGGGGGGCTCTTCGACATCAAGACACCGCGGGGGCCCGTGAATGTGACATCCCTCGACCTCGCATGCGGATCTGACCCGGGGACTGACGGGGCCGACCATCGCCGACTGCCCGTTCGGCCCGTTGCCGGGGCCGTGGGCCTCCCAGGGCCGTGGGGTCCGCCGGGGCGGTCGGCCGCCTGCGGACGCCCCCCTCGCACGACCCGTGACCCCGGTTCATCCCATCAGGGCTGAGCAGGCCGTTCCGCGGCGTACCGGCTCCTCACCCCTCCATGATCGGTCTGCGGCAGGCGGAACAGCGGCATCGCTCCGTCTCACTCAGTGGTGATCACCACGCCGTGGAGCGACGAGCAGGAGAGGGGGAACCAGCGTGCATCTGACTCCGCACGAGCAGGAGCGTCTGCTGGTCCACGTGGCGGCCGATGTCGCCCAGCGGCGCCGTGAGCGCGGATTGCTGCTGAACTACCCGGAAGTGATGGCGCTGCTGACGGCACACGTCTACGAGGAGGCGAGGGCCGGCGCGACGGTCGACGCGGTGATGGAGTCCGGGCGTCATGTGCTGCGGCGCAGCGAGGTGATGGACGGTGTCCCGGAGATGATCGACAACGTCCAGGTCGAGGCGACGTTCCCGGACGGGACGAAGCTGGTGACCATCGACGACCCGTTCGACGAGGCGGCCACCAAGGTGGACGTCCACCCCGGCAAGCTGGACCTGCTGCCGGACGAGGACGAGCACCGGGTGGTGTTCAACGACGGTGCGGAGGCTGTGCCGTTGGAGGTCTTCAACCCCAAGGACCGCCCGGTCCAGGTGGGTTCGCACTTCCACTTCGCCGAGGCCAACGAGGGGCTCGAGTTCTCCCGCGAGGACGCCCACGGGATGCGGCTGCACATCGCATCCGGCACCTCCGAGCGGTTCGAACCCTGCGACAGGCGCACCGTGATGCTGGTGCCCATCGCCGGGGAGCGGATCGTCCACGGGCTCCAGGCCGGCAAGAGCGAAGAGGAGAAGCACCTCGATGCCCACCGAGACTGAGAAGGACAAGCCCTGGGACCCGCTGCTGCGGTCCCGCTACGCGGACCTGTACGGCCCGACCGCCGGCGACCGGGTCCGGCTCGCCGACACCAACCTGGTCCTCAGGATCGAGGAGGACTGGTGCGGCGGCCCCGGACGCAGCGGCGACGAGATGGTTTTCGGCGGCGGCAAGGTGATCCGCGAGTCGATGGGCCAGTCGCACATCCCCCGCGACGACCCCCGCGAGCCGGTGGACACCGTGATCGTCGGCGCTCTGGTCCTGGACCACTGGGGTGTGGTCAAGGCCGACGTCGGTCTGCGCGACGGCCGTATCCGGGCGATCGGCAAGGCGTACAACCCCGAGACCATGTCGCCGCGCCACAACGACGACGAGCGCGCGACCGACTTCGTCGTGGGGCCCGAGACGGAGGTGATCTCCGGCAAGGGCCGCATCCTGACCGCGGGCGGCGTCGACACCCACGTGCACTTCCTGTGCCCGGGCCAGATCCACGAGGCGGTCGCGTCGGGCGTGACGACGCTGATCGGCGGCGGCACCGGTCCCGCCGAGGGCAGCACGGCCACCACCGTGACGCCCGGAGAATGGCACATCCAGCGGATGTTCGAGGCACTGGACGCCTTCCCGGTCAACGTCGGCCTGCTCGCCAAGGGCAGTACCGTCTCGAGGAAGGCGCTGCACGACCAGGTCGCGGCCGGCGCCCTCGGCTTCAAGATCCACGAGGACTGGGGCGCGACCCCGGCGGTGATCGACGCCGCCCTGTCGGTGTGCGAGGAGACCGGCGTCCAGGTCGCGCTGCACGCCGACTCGCTCAACGAGGCCGGCTTCGTGCACAACACCTACGCCGCGACCATGGAACGCGGCAAGACCAAGGACGCCAAGTACCGCAGCCTGCACGTCTTCCACATCGAGGGCGCCGGCGGCGGTCACGCGCCCGACATGATCAGCCTCGCGAGTATGCCGAACGTGCTGCCGGCGTCGACGAACCCGACTCGGCCCTTCACGGTCAACACCGTCAAGGAGCACGTCGACATGATGATCGTCTGCCACCACCTCAATCCGGACGTCGACGCCGACATGGCGTTCGCCGACTCCCGGATCCGGCCCTCCACCATGGCCGCCGAGGACCTGCTGCACGACATGGGCGCCATCTCGATGATGTCCTCCGACGCCCAGGCCATGGGCCGCATCGGAGAGATGATCATGCGGACCTGGCAGACCGCGCACGTCATGAAGGCACGCTACGGTCACCTGCGCGAGGACGACGCCGACGCGGACAACTTCCGGGCCCGGCGCTACGTCGCCAAGTACACCATCAACCCGGCCATCACCCACGGCATCGACCACGAGGTCGGTGCCGTCGAGACCGGCAAACTCGCCGACCTGGTCCTGTGGGAACCGAAGTTCTTCGGCGTCAAACCCCACATGGTCATCAAGGGCGGCCAGATCGCCTACGCGCAGATCGGCGACGCCAACGCCTCCATCCCCACCCCGCAGCCCTACCTGCCGCGCCCGGTCTGGGGCTTCCAGGGGCGCTCCCCGGCGGCGAACTCCTTCAACTTCGTCTCCGAGGCGGCCCTTACCGGCCGACTGCCGCAGACCGGTCTGCTCAAGCCCCTGCGCGCGATCCGCTCCACCCGGGACGTCACCAAGGCGGACATGATCCACAACGACGGCCGACCGAAGATCGAGGTCGACCCCGACACCTTCGACGTCACCATCGGCGGCGCC
This sequence comes from Streptomyces sp. AC627_RSS907, assembly GCF_019049165.1. NCBI lineage: Bacteria > Bacillati > Actinomycetota > Actinomycetes > Kitasatosporales > Streptomycetaceae > Streptomyces > Streptomyces sp. AC627_RSS907. Next base: position 55,555 of record NZ_JAGMUE010000152.1, on the reverse strand, counting down.
ACCACCTCCGACGTCCGCACCACCGTCGACGGACAGGAGGTCGGGCGGAACTACGCCACGGAACTGCCCATGGCCCAGAGGTACTTCCTGTTCTGACTCCCTCTCCTCGTCCGGGTACGGGGCCGGCCCGCGCGGGCCGGCCCCGTACCCCCTCGCGAAAGGCGGGCCTGCCGCCCCCATGAGCCGCACTGCCCTGCTCCTCCTGGCCGACGGCCGCTTCCCCGCCGGCGGGCACGCCCACTCGGGCGGGATGGAGGCCGCCGTCGCCTCCGGACGTGTCCACGACACCGCGAGCCTGGAGGCCTTCTGCCGGGGGCGCCTGCACACCGCCGGGCTGGTCGCGGCCGGCCTCGCCGCGGCGGCCGCCGGGGGACACGACACCCTCGCCCTGGACGAGGCCGCCGACACCCGCACCCCCTCACCGGCCCTGCGGGGCATCGCGCGTCGCCTGGGCCGGCAGATGATGCGCGCGGCCCGGGCCACCTGGCCCTGCGCCGGCCTCGACCACCTCGCCCGCCACCGACCCCAGGGCGCCCATCAGCCCGTCGTCCTCGGCGTCGCCGCCCGTGCCGCCGGACTCACCGCGCGGGACGCCGCCCAGGCGGCCGCCTACGAGAGCGTCGGCGGTCCGGCGACCGCGGCGGTGCGCCTGCTGAGCCTCGACCCGTTCGACGCCACCGCCGTACTGGCACGGCTCGCCGACGACCTCGACACCGTCGCCGGCACCGCGGCCGACGCGGCGGGGCGGGCGGTGACGGAGGGGGTCGCCGCCCTGCCCTCCGCCTCCGCCCCCCTGCTGGACATCACCGCCGAGCAGCACGCCGCCTGGACCGTCCGCCTCTTCGCCTCCTGACAGTCCTGACCAGCTCGGGCAGCCCTGACCAGCCTCGGCAGCCCTGACCAGCCTCGGCAGCCTTGACCAGCCCCGACAGCGCAGACCAGCGCCGGCAGTCCCGACCAGCCCGGCAGCTCACACCAGCCCTGACAGGCCCCGACCAGCCCGGCAGCGCACACCAGCCCTGACAGCCCCCACCAGCCCCCGCAGCCCGACCGACCTGGAGCCCCCTCGTGCATCTCGACCACCCCGTGACCATGCCGCAGCGCCACACCCACGGCGCCGACCCGCTGCTCGCCGACGGCAGCCGCCGTGCCCTGCGCATCGGCTTCGGCGGGCCCGTCGGCTCGGGAAAGACCGCGACCGTCGCCGCGCTGTGCCGCACCCTGCGCGACCGGCTGTCCATCGCCGTGGTCACCAACGACATCTACACCCAGGAGGACGCCGCCTTCCTGCGCCGCGAAGCCGTCCTGCCACCGGAGCGGATCACCGCCGTCGAGACCGGAGCCTGCCCGCACACCGCCATCCGGGACGACATCTCGGCCAACCTCGAAGCGGTCGAGCAGCTCGAACAGACCCTGCACCCGCTGGACCTGGTCTTCATCGAGTCCGGCGGAGACAACCTCACCGCGACCTTCTCCCGCGGACTCGTCGACACCCAGGTCTTCGTGATCGACGTGGCCAGCGGCGACGACATCCCCCGCAAGGGCGGCCCCGGCATCACCACCGCCGACCTCCTCGTGGTCAACAAGACCGACCTGGCCCCCCACGTCGGCGTCGACCTGGGCACCATGAGGGCCGACACCCGCAAGCAGCGCGGAGACCTGCCGTACGCCTTCACCAGCCTCACCACCCCCGACGGCGTCCGACCGGTCGCCGACTGGGTCACCGGCTGTCTCGCGGCCTGGCACGCCGGAGCCTCCCGGTGAGCGGCACCGCACAGACGTCGGCCAGCCTTCGGACACCGGTCGGCGCAACGCCCCTGGCCGACGGCGGACCGGCCGGCCGGCGCCCCGCCGAGGCCGGCCCACCGCCGAACGCGTCGCCCACCACCCGCCCTGCCGGGGCGCATTCCTGCGGTGTCCACGCGACCGCCCGTATCCGGGCCGCCCACAACGGCCGCACCACGACGGTCCCCCTCCTGCACCACGACGGCCCCTTCCACCTGCGCCGGCTACGGGCCCGTGGAGAGCGGGCACGAGTCCGCGTGCTCGGCGCGATGAGCGCGCCGCTGGGCGGAGACCGGCTCGCCCTCGACGTCGCCGCCGGGGCGCGCACCCGGCTGGAGGTGACCACCGCGGCCGCCACCATCGCCCTGCGCGGGTCCACCACCGACCCCGCCACCTACGCCGTACGGATCGCGGTGGGCGAGCACGCGTCCCTGCACTGGCTGCCCGAGCCGCTGATCAGCACCCGGGGCAGCACCCTGCACCAGACGTTCGACGTGGACCTCGCCGCCACCTCCCACCTGCTCATGCGGGAGGAACAGCTCCTGGGCCGCTCCGGCGAGCCACCGGGCCACCTCACCACCCGCCTGACCGTACGCCGCGCCGGTCGGCCGCTCCTCGTCCAGCACACCGCCTACGGCGCCCCGGCCCCGGCCTGGGACGGCCCCGCCGTGCTGGGAGGCCACCGCGCGACCGGGCAACTCCTCCTGGTCGACCCGGAGCTGGACACCCCCCAGGAGCCGCGCGTCATCGGCGACGACCCGGCGAAGGGCCACGCGGTGCTGACCCCTCTCGCCGATGCCCAGGCCCTGGTCGCCACCGCCGTCGCCCCGACACCGGCCCTGCTGCGCCACCTCCTCGACACGGCGCTCGCGGTCGTCCACGCGACGCCGGGGCGCGAGGGCGGGCCGGAGCGAGAGACCCGTTCGTGAACCGGGGAGGCGGCCCGTCCGCTCAAATGCGGGCAGAACGCCCCCGGTTGCTCAGTCGGCCAAACGTTCTGCCCCTGTGATGCTCGTCACAAGTGCGAGGTTCGACAGTGTGTCCGGACGGGCGGGAGTGACCTCTTCCGGGTGGCGTGGGGCGGGTGTTCTCCCAGGTCGCACAGGGTGTCCGAGCGGTGACGCAACGCTGCGGCCTATTCCTGTGCGTGCCGGAGTGATCACCTTGCGTCAAAATCTGGTCGGGAAGGGCATGCGCGTTTGACCCCTCCGATCCGAAATCCTGCAGTCGAGGACCCAGAGCGGTGTCCTCCGCAGCGCCATCTCTCCTGCGCCCAGGACGAGTTGACGCTGTGTTGGCAGGAGAGGACCAGGTCCCGTGACCGTGAACGATCTGCTCGTGCTGCTGGCGGCCACCACCGCCGCGCGCGTCTTCCTCCCCGACGTCGTCGCGGGACTGCGCCGGCTGCTCCGCGCCGGCGCCCGGGTCGGCGTCGCCGAGCTGCTCAGCACGCAGCCGGCACGCGCCGCGGCCACCGAGGCCCTCGCCGCGGCACCCGCCCGGGACGAGGAGGCATGACGATGGCCGTCCCCGAGGACAGCAACACCCCCTACACCCTCCCCACTCCCTCCGGGGAACTGAACACCCTGCGGGGCGTCCACTACGAGATGCCCTCCGACCTGGACGCCTTCTACCGCATGTACGCCCGGCCGCAACTGCGGTACGCGGCCACCGTGCTGGGCGACATGAAGGCCGCCCAGCACGTCGTACGGCGTCTCTACAGTCACCTCGCCCTCAACTGGGCCGTCGTCCTCCTCCAGGACGGCGGACCGGAGGCCTACGCCTGGCGCGTGCTGAAGATGCGCGTCGAACTCCACCTGCGCATGTCCGTCGGCCCCGCCGCCGACGGACGCAGCACCACGCCCGCCGGAACCGCGCGAACCACCGCCGTCCACGACGCCGTCCGTGCCACGCTGGAGCACATGCGCGCGCAGCTGGCGGCGATCGAGTCCCCCCTCGGCCTCTACACGGCCATCGCCGCCCTGCCCGAACGCCAATTCGACGTGATCATCCTGCAATACGTCCTGGGCTACCCCTGCAAGCAGGCCGCCAACATCATGGGCATCAGCCCGGCCACCGCCCGCACCCACCGCCGCCTGGCCCGCAAGCGCATCGCCACCAAACTCGGCATAGAGCTGGGTGACGACGAGGAGAAGGAGTAAGACCGTGCCGCGCAGCATCGACGACTACCTCGACCAGGCCTTCCTCCCGGACACGGTCACCGACGCCGATCTCGACGCCCTGCACCGGGAAATCGTCCGCGACGTCACCGCCACCCTCATGTTCGGCGCCCGCCCCGCACCCGAAGGCCACTACCCCACTGCCCTGGGCAACGCCGAAGCGGCCCTGACCGCCCTGTCCACCGAACTCATCCAGAGCACCGACGCCGCCGAACACCTCGCCCGCATCGCCGACGCCCCCTCCGACGCCGACGGCGCCCTCCACTTCGCCTGCATCCTCAGCCTCGCCCAGGAACCCGACAGCGCCCTGTGGTGGTGGCAGTTCGCCGCCGGCGCCGGCAACGCCACCGCCGCGTACTGCCTCCACCTGCACCACCTGCTGCGCGGCGAACTCCGCGACGCCGACCACTGGGCCCACCAGGCCCTCGACCTCGACAGCGACCTCCACCTCACCCCGGCCACCCCCGGGCCCGCCCGCCGCCTGGACCACCCCGTCCTGGCCCTGCGCGAAGCCGTCGAACGCCTCAAGGTCGAAGAACTGGCCGGCGCCCCCTTCCACCACCCCGACCACCGCCTCGCCGACCAGATCGAAGAACTCGTCGACGCCTGCTGAACCCGCGCCGACCACCGGCCACCGCTCAGTGGCCGAGCGGCCCGGCCTGCGGCCGGGCCGCTCCCCACCAGCACCCGAGGCCCTGCCGACGCGACCGGCCGCACGCGGGCTGCTACGGGATCGCGCGTGCCCCGCTCACGCCGTCGCTTCCGGCTTCTCCGGGGCGATCTCGGCGATGAGGCCCTCGACCAGGGTCCTGATCTCGTCGCGGATCGGGCGCACGGCCTCGACGCCCTGGCCGGCCGGGTCGTCGAGCTGCCAGTCCAGGTAGCGCTTGCCGGGGAAGACGGGGCAGGTGTCGCCGCAGCCCATGGTGACGCAGACGTCCGACTCGCGGACCGCGTCGACGGTGAGGATCTTCGGCGTCTCCTGGGAGATGTCGATGCCGGCCTCGGCCATGGCCTCGACGGCGGCCGGGTTGACCTGATGCCCCGGGGCGGAGCCGGCGGAGCGGACCTCGACGCGGTCTCCGGCCAGGTGGGTCAGCCACGCGGCGGCCATCTGGGAGCGGCCGGCGTTGTGGACGCAGACGAACAGGACGGAAGGCTTGTCGGCCATGGTGATCGTTCTCTCTCGTCGCAGGGCGGAACCTGGCCGCCGGTGACTTCAACCCACGCTGGTATCAGCGGGCGATGATGTGAAAGTATCAGTGCATGCTGACTTCAGTCGATTCTGATGTGATCCGGGTGCTGGGCGATCCGCTCCGCCTGAGGATCGTGACCCTGCTGGCGCGCGAGACGCTCTGCACGACGCACCTGGTCGAGGAGACCGGAGCCAAGCAGACCAACCTGTCCAACCACATGAAGGTGCTGCGGGAGGCCGGGATCGTGGAGACCGAGCCGTGCGGCCGTTTCACCTACTACAGGCTCAAGCCCGAGGTCCTGGCCGGCCTCTCCGAGCAGTTCGCCGAACTGGCCGCCTCCGCCCGTGATGCCGCCGGGAACAAGAGGGCCTGCCCGTGACCTCCACCGAACCCGCCGCCGCCCGCGGCCGGAAGGCCGACGCGGCAGGGGACGACTCGATCGTCAAGAAGCTCTCCACCCTCGACCGCTACCTCGCGGTGTGGATCCTGCTCGCCATGGCCGCCGGCCTGGCCCTGGGCCGTCTCGTCCCGGGCATGAACGACGCGCTGGCGAAGATCGAGGTCGGCGGGATCTCACTGCCGATCGCGCTCGGCCTGCTGGTCATGATGTACCCGGTCCTGGCAAAGGTCCGCTACGACCGGCTCGACCGCGTGACCGGCGACCGCAGGCTGATGGTCTCCTCGCTGCTCATCAACTGGATCGTCGGCCCGGCGGTGATGTTCGCGCTGGCGTGGATCTTCCTGCCCGACCTGCCCGAGTACCGCACCGGCCTGATCATCGTCGGCCTGGCCCGCTGCATCGCCATGGTCATCATCTGGAACGACCTGGCCTGCGGCGACCGGGAGGCCGCCGCCGTCCTCGTCGCCCTCAACAGCGTCTTCCAGGTCCTCGCGTTCGGGCTGCTCGGCTGGTTCTACCTCGACCTGCTGCCACGCTGGATGAACCTCGGCGACGGCCAGGGCCTGGACGTGTCCGTCTGGCACATCGCGCTGAACGTCGTCATCTTCCTCGGCGTCCCGCTGCTGGCCGGCTTCCTCACCCGCCGCGTCGGCGAGCGGAAGGCGGGCCGCGAGAAGTACGAGGCGACGTTCCTGCCGAAGATCGGCCCGTGGGCCCTGTACGGGCTGCTCTTCACGATCGTCATCCTGTTCGCCCTCCAGGGGAAGACGATCACCTCGCAGCCGCTGGACGTCGCCCGGATCGCGCTTCCGCTGCTGGTGTACTTCGCGGTCATGTTCTTCGGCACCTTCCTCCTCGGCAAGGGCCTCGGCCTGGCCTACGACCGCACCACGACCCTGGCGTTCACCGCGGCGGGCAACAACTTCGAGCTGGCCATCGCCGTCGCCGTCGCCACCTTCGGCGTCACCTCCGGCCAGGCGCTCTCCGGCGTCGTCGGCCCGCTCATCGAGGTCCCGGTCCTCATCGGCCTGGTCCACGTCGCTCTCGCCTGGCGCAAGAGGTTCGCCGCCGACGCGGTGACGACGGCCCCGTGACGCGGCCCGGCGCCGCGATGGCGGCCGGCGGCGGCCGGACAGGGCTCGCCGCCGGCCGCCATCGCGGCCTGTCCCGCCGTCAGGCCGCGGTGGGCAGGGCCAGCAGCTTGCCCATGGCGGCGAGGACCGACGGCTCGACCCGGTAGTAGACCCAGGTGCCACGTCGCTCGGAGGTGAGGAGGCCGGCCTCCTTGAGCTTCTTCAGGTGGTGGGACACGGTGGGCTGGGAGACGCCGACGTCGGAGATGTCGCAGACGCACGCCTCGCCGCCCGCGTGGGAGGCGACGGCGGAGAACAGCCGCAGGCGGACCGGATCGCCGAGCGCCTTGAACATCCGCGCGGCCGTCTCGGCTTCCTCGGCGGTCATCGGGCGCTCGGTCAGCGGCGGGCAGCACGGCGCCGCACCCTGGCCGTCGGCGGGCTCGGGCAACGGCAGCACCTTCGCATTCGACATACGTCTATGTTGACACACGTCGAACCAGTGCGGGGAGGTCCGTCACCGGCGCGCGAGGGGCGCCCATGTCGCGCGGTGAGTCCGGTGACGGGCTGCGCCGCCCCTCCCGCTCCCCGCGCGTCGGCCCCGCCGCCTCGGTGGTGACCCCTTGATGGTGCCGGGCCCGCAGCCGCGTCAGGGATGCCGCGTCCTCATGAATTCGATGAATGTCTATGTTGACGTTCATCGATACAGGTGTCATGCTGGCCGCGCAAGCCATCGACAGATGTCGAAACACGCAAGGAGTCGCCGTGAACGCGTCCGCCACCACCGAGCTGCCCGTCGTCGTCATCGGGGCCGGTCCCGCCGGTCTGGCCGCCGCCGCCCACCTCGTCGACCGGGGCCTCGACCCCCTGGTCCTGGAAGCCGGGCCCGTGCCCGGTGCCGCGGTGCGCGAGTGGAGCCACGTGCGCCTGTTCTCCACCTGGGGCGAGGTCGTCGACCCGGCCGCCGAAAAGCTCCTCGCCCCGACCGGCTGGACGCGCCCCGATCCGGCGGCCTACCCCTCCGGCGGCGACTGGGCCGAGCGCTACCTGCGGCCGCTGGCCGACGTCCTCGGCGACCGCGTCCGTGTCGGTGCGACCGTCACCGGTGTCTCCCGGGCCGGCCGCGACCGGATCGTCGACGCCGACCGCGAGGCCCAGCCGTTCGTCGTGCAGGTCGCCTGTGCCGACGGCCGTGAGGAGCGGGTCCTCGCCCGCGCCGTGATCGACGCCTCCGGCACCTGGGCCACCCCGTCCCCGGCAGGCGGCAGCGGTCTGCCCGCCCTCGGCGAGAAGGCCGCCGCGGACCGGATGACCTACCGCGTCCCGGACCTGAGGGACCCCGTCGTCCGCGCCCGGTACGCCGGCCGGCGCACCGCCGTGATCGGCTCCGGCGCCTCCGCCTTCACCGCCCTGGCCCTCCTCGCCGACCTCGCGAAGTCCGACGACGGGGCCGGCACGAAGGCCGTGTGGATCCTGCGCAGGGGCATCTCCGGCTCCACCTTCGGCGGGGGAGAGGCCGACCAGCTCCCGGCACGTGGTGCCCTGGGCCTGGCCGCGAAGGCAGCCGTCGACGGCGGCCACGCGGACGCGGTCACCGGCTTCCGCACCGAGGTGATCGAACGCGGCACCGACGGCCGCCTGGTCCTGGTCGGTGACGACGGACGCCGCCTGGACGCGGTCGACGAAGTGATCGTGCTGACCGGCTTCCGCCCCGACCTGTCCTTCCTCGACGAGCTGCGCCTCGGCCTCGACGAGCGCCTCCAGGCCCCGGTCGCGCTCGCACCGCTGATCGACCCCAACCAGCACTCCTGCGGCACCGTCCACCCGCACGGCCACCGCGAGCTCTCCCACCCCGAAACCGGCGTCTACCTGGTCGGCATGAAGTCCTACGGCCGCGCCCCGACCTTCCTCGCCATGACCGGCTACGAGCAGGTCCGCTCCGTCGCCGCCGCGATCGCCGGCGACCTCGACTCCGCCGACCGCGTCGAACTCACCCTCCCCGAGACCGGGGTCTGCGGCGGCGCCGGCCTCTTCGACGCCCCCGACACCACCCAGGCCGACGACGGCGGCTGCTGCGCGCCCGCGCCCCAGCTCGTCCGGCTCACCCCTCCCGCGGCGGCGCCGGCAGCCGCTGACGAGGCCCCGGCGGGCGGCTGCTGCGCCTCGTGACCGGCTCGGCGCCCGAGGGCGGTGGGCCGTGACCGGGGCGCCCGAGGAGGTGGGGCCGCGACCGGAAAGGGACGGAGCGGTTCACGCCCGGCCGGCAGGCCGCCTCGACGCCCTCAAGGTGCCGTGAGATCCCGGCCGATCGTCGCGAGGGAGCCGTCGACGAGGTCGCGCAGCTGGGAACGGGCGGTGACGCCCAGCCTGGGGAAGCTGCGGTAGAGGTGCGAGCCGACCGTGCGCGGGGAGAGGAACAGCCTTTCGCCGATCTCGCGGTTGGTCAGTCCCCGCGCGGCGAGCCTGACGATCTGCTGCTGTTGCGGGGAGAGTGCGGCGAGTGCGTCGGGGACCGTGTCCGTGACGTCGAGGCCGGCGGCGCGCGCTTCGGCCCGGGCGCGCTCGATCCACGGGCGGGCACCCAGGCGCCGGAAGACCTCCAGGGCCTCGGTGAGCGGCCCGCGCGCCTCCGCGATGCGCCGGCGGCGCCGCAGCCACTCGGCGAGGTCGAGCAACGTCTGGGCGCGTTCGAACGGCCAGTGAACGAGGACCGGGTCGGCCAGGGCGGCCCGGAAGTGCGGCTCGGCGTCCTCCGGGGAGGCCAGCAGGCCACGGGCCCGGTCGAGCAGCGCGCGCAGGCGGGGCGAGGCGTCGTCCGCGAGCGTGCGTGCACTCCGCTCGACGATCGCCGCGGCCTCCTCGCGGTGGCCGCAGCGCACGGCGGCGGCGGCCAGGTCCGCCACGGCGGGGTAGGAGGCGTGGTAGTGCACAGGCGTGCCGTCCGACGTGAAGACCTGGCGGAGCCGGTCGTACACGGTCTCGTACGCGCCCTCCGCGAGGGCCGCCGCGGCGAGCGCACGACGGGCGTAGACCCAGACCGAGCGGCTCTCCAGCGGGTCGACCAGGGTGAGCGCCTCGTCGGCCCGGGCGCGGGCCGCGGCCGCGTCTCCCCGGTAGGCCAACACGGTGGCATCCACGGTGGCCGCGCAGGCCACGGCGTGGTCGAGGCCGGCGGCCCGGCCGATCGCGGTGGTGCGGGCGCAGGCCTCCCGGGCCTGGTCCCAACGCCCTCGTTCCACATAGGCCCAGGCGACCGCGCCGCCCAGCCCCTCCGGCAGGGCTCCCTGCGACTGCCAGCGGTCGAGGGCCGCGTCGAAGGCGCGGACGGCCCGCGGGGTCTCGTCCAGCAGCCACGCCATGATGCCGACGGTGGCGAGCTGCTCCGGCCGGGCCTGTGCCGGGGCGGCCGGTCGGGGGAGCAGGGAGACGAACTCGCGCCTGTGGCCGAAGGGGTCCGACACGGCCCTCACCCAGGTGCGCAGGTCGGCGGATGAAGGGTCCTCGGGAAGGCGCCGCAGAATGTCCTGGATGCGGCGGAGCTGGGTGTCGTCTCCGGAGTAGAAGCGGACCACGGCGGCGCCGGCCAGAAGATCCAGTACGGCGGCGGGCCGGGAGGCGGCCAGCTCCTCCTCGGCGGCGTCGGTCAGTCGTGAGAAGACCGTGGTGTGGCGCAGGGTCAGGATCGCCAGCCGTCCTGCCTGCGCGACGGCGGCGGCCGCCAGCGACGGGTCGTCGGTGCGTGCGCGTGCCGCGGCGGCCAGTTCCTCCACCCAGGCGAGGTCACCGGTGAACACCGCCGCCGAGGCGGCTTCGACCAGCAGCCGGGCGCCGTCCTCGCGTCGCGGTGCGAGTTCCGCCGCGCGCTGGAGGGCCGTGGCCGCCGCGGCGTGGCCGCCGCGCCGGGTGGCCCGGGCGGCGGTCCGCTCCAGCTCCGCCGACACGGCGGCGTCCGGGCCCGGGCAGGCGGCGGCCAGATGCCAGGCACGCCGGTCCGGTTCGTCCCGTAGCAGCTCGGCGAGCGCGAGATGGGTCTCGCGCCGGGCGTCCGGGGACGCGGCGTGATACACGGCCGCCCGGACCAGCGGGTGGCGGAACCGGACGTGCCCGCCGGTCCGCCGGACCAGCCCCGCCTCCTCGGCGGGCGGCCAGGCGCCGTCGGCGGCGCTCGGCAGCCCGGCCGGGACGGCGATCGCGAAGTCGGCGCCGTCCATGGCGGCCAGGAAGAGCAGCGCCCGCGCCGTGGCGGCGGGGAGTCCGTCCAGGCGGGCGGCGAAGACCCGCTCCAGGTGGTCGGTGAGGGGGAGTGGACCCGCGGACGGCAGCTCGGTGGCCGTGCCCTCGGCGGTGGCCGCCCTCGCCAGTTCCACCAGTGCCAGGGGGTTGCCGCCGGCCTGGTCGAGGATCCGTGCCCTGGTGCGGCCGGTGGGGCTCTTCGGCCGCAGGTCCAGCAGCCGGTTCGCCGTGACGTCGTCGAGCGGTTCGAGGACGAGCGTCGGCACGTGCCGGCCGAAGCCCGCGAGGTGGTCGCCGGCGCGGGCCGCGATCAGCATCGTGACCGGTTCACCTGCCAGCCGTCTGGCGGCGAACGACAGTGCGTCCAGGGAGGCGCGGTCGCACCACTGGGCGTCGTCCAGCACCACGAGCACAGACTGTCGGTCGCCCAGGTCCGACAGCAGACCCAGGACGGCGACCCCGATCAGCATCGGACCGGGTGCGCTCGCGTGATGCCGGGGGACGGCAGGTCCCGTGCCGAAGGCGTCCTGGAGCGCGCGGCGCTGCCGCTGTGGCAGTTCGTCCACCTCGGCCGACAGCGGCCGCAGCAACTGGTGCAGGGTGGAGAACGCCAGGCTCGACTCCGACTCGGTGCCCTCGGCGCGCAGGACGCGAGCACCGTGGGCTTCGGCCCGGCGCACCGCACGGTTCAGCAGCGCGCTCTTCCCCGTGCCCGGGTCGCCGACCAGCATCACGGCCGGGTCGGCCGACGGCGAGTCCACCGCACGGAAGAGGCGTGCCCGTTCCGCGTCCCGGCCGACGAACGGCTCACCCGGATCCGGCTCCGGTCCCGTGACCGCGCCGAGGCCGCCTGTGTGCCCGTCCACGAGGTCTCCCGGAACCGTGGCTCCCCGAACCGGAGCCGCCTTGCCCTGCCCGACCAGGTTACAAGCGGCCGGCTGCTGCCCGTGCCGCGCACGGGTGCAGTCACCTGACGGATACCCCGACCGCAGGGGCCGCTCGTACGGTGCGGGAAACCCCCGGATTCCCAAGGACGCCCATGGACCAGATCACGCTCGGCAATGTCACGGTCACCCGTGTACGGGAGTACTTCGGCCCCGTCGGCATGACGCCCGACGCCTTCTTCCCGGAAAGCCCGAAGGAGGTGTGGGAAGACGGCGGCTCCTGGCTGGCCCCGCATTTCCTGGATTCCGACACCAACATCGTGAACTCCGCGATCCAGACGTGGCTGCTGCGCAGCGAGGGCAGGACCATCCTCGTGGACACGGGTGTGGGCAACCACAAGGAGCGCCCGTACGCGCCGGTGTGGAGCCACCTCAGCACCGGCTTCCTGGCCAATCTCGCCCGCGCCGGTGTCGCGCCCGAGGACGTGGACATCGTGGTCAACACGCATCTCCACATCGACCACGTCGGCTGGAACACCTACCTGGACGGGCGGCAGTGGGTGCCCACCTTCCCCAACGCCACCTACCTGATGCCCAAGGACGACTTCGACTTCTGGAACCCGGAGAACGGCCACGAGCCGCTGCTCGGCCGCGGCAACCAGAACGTCTTCGAGGACAGTGTCGCCCCGGTGCACCGGGCCGGCCAGACGCTGCTGTGGGAGAACAGCCACCGGATCGACGCCGGCCTGCGCCTGGACGCGGCTCCCGGACACACGCCCGGCTCCTCCGTCCTGACCCTCACCTCCGGGACCGACCGCGCGGTGTTCGTCGGCGACCTGCTGCACAACCCGGTGCAGATCCTCGAACCGGACGCCAACAGCTGCTTCTGCGAGGACCCCGCCGGCGCCCGCGCCACCCGCCACAAGGTGCTCGGCTGGGCGGCCGACCACAACGCCCTGGTGATCCCCGCGCACCTGGGCGGCCACGGCGCCGCCGAAGTGGCGCGCGAGGGAAGCAAGTTCGCCATCAAGGGCTGGGCACCCTTCGCCCCGTACACCGAGCAGGCCTGAGTCCCCCGGAAGGGCACCACCGTGAACCACCACCCCGGACCCGTCGTGACCACCGCGCTGGGAGCCGTCCGCGGCCGGCGCCAGGACGACGGCACCACCGTCTTCCTGAACATCCCCTACGCCGCCCCGCCCCGCGGAGCCGGCCGGTTCGCACCCCCGCGGCCGCACGAGCCGTGGGACGGCGTACGGGACGCCACCGTGCCCGGGCCCAACGCGCCGCAGGCAGAGCGCAGGCTCGGCGGCATCGACATGTCCCCCTACTTCGGCGCCGGGTGGAGCCGCGCCGAGGACTACCTCACGGTCAACGTCTGGACGCCCACGGCCCCCGGGGGCGACCTGCCCGTCATGGTGTTCGTCCACGGCGGCGGATTCGTCGCCGGATCGACGCGGTCCGCGCTGTACGACGGTTCCGCCTTCGCCCGGGACGGCGTCGTCCTCGTCACCCTCAACTACCGGCTCGGCATCGCCGGGTTCCTCGACCTCCCCGGCGCGCCCGCCAACCGCGGCCTGCTCGACGTCGTCGCCGCCCTGCGCTGGGTGCGGGGGAACATCGCCGTCTTCGGCGGTGATCCGCGCAACGTCACCCTCTTCGGTCAGTCGGCGGGGGCGACCATCGTCGCAGGCGTGCTCGCCACCCCTGACGCCGCGGGCCTCTTGCGCCGGGCGATCGTCCAGAGCGGCAGCGGCCTGGGGGCGTTCACCACGGAGCAGGCCGCCCGTGTCACCCGGGCGGCGGCCGAGGCCCTCGGCGTCGAGCCGCACGTCGACGCCCTGGCGGAGATCCCCGACGAGCGCCTGGTCGAGGCTGCCTCGCGGCTCGCGGGCATCGACCTGCGGACCGGGACGCACCACGACCCGCTGATCGGGCTGAGCCCCTTCAGCCTGGTCCTGGACACTCAGCCCGCCGACTCCGTCGCCGCCGGCCTCAGCGCCGGCGTCACCCTGCTCGTCGGGACCAACACCGAGGAGGGAAACCTCTACCTGGTCCCCGTGGACCAGTACGCCGCCTCGACCGCCGGGGACGTCGACGACGTGGCGACGCGCTCACACCCGGATCCGGCGCGGCTCGTCGAGACCTACCGGGAGACACGCCCCGGGGCGTCCTTTGGTGAGCTGCGCTCCGCCATCATGGGCGACGCGCTGTTCGGCGCGGGCAGCTGGGCCCTGGCCGACGCCCATGCCGCCCGTCCGCGGTCCGCCACCTACGCCTACCAGTTCGCCTGGCGCTCCGGGGCCCTGGACGGACAGCTCGGCGCCACCCACGCCGTCGAGCTGCCCTTCGTCTTCGACCTCGCGCACCTGCCCCGGCTGCACGGCCGCACCGCCCTGCTCGGACCCGACGAGCCCCCCACGGATCTCGCCGCCCGCGTGCACGAGACGTGGATCCGGTTCGCCAGGAGCGGCGACCCCGGCTGGGACCCGTACGACACCGAGCGCAGGGCCACCATGCGCATCGACGCCGAGTGGGCCCAGGCCGACGACCCCCGCGGCCGGGAACGGCAGGCCTGGCGCCGGCCCTCGTAGGGGAGCGTCCCCGCCCCGGCGGCCCCGCTGTCCCGAGGCATCCGCGAGGGCTCCGCCCCGAAGGTCTCCGGGCACGGGCGAGGTCATCGGCGCCACTCAGCCCGTGCCCGGCAGAGCGTGGTCCAGGAGGACCTCTGCCGCTGCCCGCGCGTGTCGTCCGTAGTCCGCGTCACCGAGCACCATGGCGCGGCTGGCGGCGCCGTCCGCGAGAGTGACGAGTTGTTCGGCGAGTGCGGCGGGCTCGCGGCAGCCCAGTTCCGTCACCAGCGCGGTCACCAGCCGGACCATCAGCAGCTTCTGCTCGCGGGCGTAGGAGTGGACCGCGCTCTGCGGGTCGGGGAACTCCGCGGCGGCGTCGATGAACGGGCATCCGCGTACGGGCGCCGCGTCCGGCGCGGGCAGGACGAACAGCGCGAGGATCCGGTCCCTCGCCGGGATGTCCTCGCGGGTCAGCGCGCTCTCCAAAGTGTGCCCCGTCGAGGCGAGGTCCTGAAGGTGGGCGATGACCAGGTCGCTCTTGGTCCGGAAGTGCGCGTAGAGGGTGCGCTTGGACACCGGTGCCCGCTCCGCGACCTGTTCCATGCCGGTCGCGTTGATCCCTTGGGCCGCGAACAGTTGGGCGGCGGCGGCCAGGATGCGTGCGCGCCCCCCACGTCCCTGCCGCCGAGGCGCCGTCGTCACCGTACTCATGAGGGAAGTATACGTTCTCGTTTACTTCAGGGGGAGTGGGTGGTTACAGTGGGGTCCGCGGGTAAACAAACCCGTTTACTTAAGCGTCCTTTGAGGAGAGTTCCATGAGCGGGCTTGTTCCCACCGACCTGAGTGACCACAGCGACCACAGCGACTACAGCGATCTCAGCGACTACAGCGACTACGCCGAGAAGCTGATACGCGGCCGCCACGCGACACGCGCGTTCCGTCCCGAACCCGTTCCCGAGGACACCATGCGCGCGATCTTCTCGCTCGCCGGTGCCGCGCCCTCCAACTCCAACGCGCAACCGTGGCGGGTCGAGGTGGCCAGCGGTGCGAGGCGCGAACGCCTGGCCGACGCCTTGCAGGCGGCCCACGCCGAACAGCGCACCTCGGCCGACTTCCCGTACTCCGAGGACATGTACGCCCCCGTCCACCAGGAGCGGCGGGCGGCGTTCGGCGCCGGTCTGTACGGAGCGCTGGGCATAGGCCCCGACGACCACGCGGCACGCGCGGCCTACGACGCGGAGAGCCTGCGCTTCTACGGGGCACCCCACGCCGCGTTCCTGTTCGTCACCGGCGACGGCGGGCCGCGGCTGGCCGCCGACGTCGGCGCCTACATGCAGACGCTGCTGCTCGCCATGGCCGCCTACGGCGTGGACAGTTGCCCGCAGGGCCTGCTCAGCTTCTACGCCGACACCGTCCGGGCCGAACTCGGCGTCACCGAAGGAAAGCTGCTCGTGGGCATCTCCTTCGGCCACGCCGACCGGAGCGCGCCGGTGAACCGGGTCACGACCGGGCGGGCCGCCCTCGACACCACCACCGCCTTCCACGCCTGAGCGCCCCGGGGAGCGGACCGGCCACGTCGGCGTGCGCTCGGGCAAGCGGTCAGCGAGCCGGTGTACCCGCCGTCGGCCCGCACACGAAGTCGGCCCCCGCGCCCGGCTCGCCCGCCACACCGGCGCCCGCGCCCGCCACACCGGGGCCCGCGCCCGCCACACCGGGGCCCGCGCCGGTCACAGCGTCGGAACGCGCCGGTCGTCCCAGGTGAACACCCCCGTGCCCTTCGCCCGACTGAGGCCGTGGATCCCCACCGGCGTCAGGATCGCGGAGGCACTCGCCGCATCCTGCCGGGGCCGGTGGAACCGGGTCACGTACCAGGCGCCCCGGGTCCGGTCGCGGCAGTACTGCCACGGCGGTACGTGGCACTTGGGGCAGGCCACCGCGGCGCACGCGTTCCAGGCCCGGCGGAGGGCGGCTTCGACGCCGGACGGGTCATGGCCGGTCGGCTTCGTGGTGAGGGTGAAGTACTTCATCCGCCGATGACGGCAGCGGGCACCCCTGCTCGTCCGGCGTACCCTCCCGGGCCGACGCGCCGCTCACGCCGGGCGGGCGCGGGATGCCAGACGACCGGCGAGCGCGGTGACGAGGTCGCGCAGTTCGTCGGGGCGCTCGATGACGAACGGCCGGTCGAGCGAGGCGAGCACCGGTGGCAGCCAGTCGAGCCGTGCCGCCCGTAGCTCGACGCGCAGCCAGCGTTCGGCCGCCCGGTCCCGGCCTGCCGCGGGCTCGTGCTCCTCCAGGCTCGCGACGCCGGCGGGGAGGTGGGCACGGATCTGCTCGACCGTCCCGTGGATCCGCAAGGTCACCTCGTGCTGGTACTCAGCCGTGGCGAACCCCGACAGCACGCGCTGTGCCGGACCGGGACCCGCGGGCACCTCGAACGAGCCGGGCAGGGTCCTCGCGTCTGCGATGCGCTCGAGCCGGAAGGTCCGGTCCTCGCCGATCCCGGCGTCGACGCCCGTGACGTACCACCGGCCCGCGTGGGCGACGATCCCGTACGCGTGCAGCGTGCGTTCGCTGCGCCGTCCGCCGCGGTCGGTGTAGCGGATCGAGACCGGCCGGCGGTGGCGCACCGCGTCGGCGAGGGTGAGCAGGACCCCGGCGTCCGGGGTGTCGAACTCGCCGGGCTGATCCGTGAAGGCGAGAGTCTCCAGGAGGGCGTCGAGCCGGCGGGCGACGTGCCGGGGCAGCACCCGCCGGATCTTCGCCGACGCCGTCTCGTTCGCCGTGCGCTCCGTCGTCGTCAGCCCTGCTCGGCGGCCGGCGACCAGCCCGAGCAGCACGGCGAGTGCCTCGTCGTCGCTGAGCATGAGCGGAGGCAGGCGGTACCCGGGGGCGAGCCGGTACCCGCCGTAGCGGCCGCGCACGGATTCCACGGGCACGTCCAGGTCGATCAGATGGTCCACGTACCGCCGCACGGTGCGCCCTTCGACCCCGAGCCGGTCGGCGAGTTCGGCCACGGTCCGGGTGCCCCCCGACTGCAGCAGTTCCAGGAGTGTCAGCACGCGGCTGGTGGGTCGGGACATGGACCCAACGTAACGCGCATACCGGACCGATTCTGTCCTCTATCTCTCCTAGCCTGCGACGTGCACGCCTCCCGTACAGCCAAGGAGATCCCCATGGACTTCGTCTCGATCCGCGTCATCACCAGCGACGTGGCGCGCCTCGTCGAGTTCTACGAGCGCGCCACAGGGGTGGGGGCGGTGTGGGCCACCGAGGACTTCGCCGAGCTCAGGACCGCGGGGGCCACCCTCGCCATCGCCGGCATCCGCACGGTCCCGCTGTTCGCCCCGGGCTCCGCACGCCCGGCGGACAACCACAGCGTGATCACCGAGTTCCTCGTCGACGACGTGGACCGCGTGCACCGGAACCTGACCGGCTTCGTCACCGACTTCGTCAACGGGCCCACCACGATGCCCTGGGGCAACCGGTCCCTGCTGTTCCGCGACCCCGACGGCAACCTCGTCAACTTCTTCACCCCCGTCACTGCGGAGGCCGCCGGACGACTGGCACGGTGACGCCGCGCACGGCCCGCGCTCAGCCTGCCCGGGCGGGCAACCGGCGTCACCCGGGGCGCGTGTGTCGGCGACGGGCCGTGGCGGACGCCCCTCAGCGGGCGCCCGGCACCACCCGCCACACGCGGAAGTCGGTGATGCGGAAGTGGCTCCACGTGGTGCGGAAGGCGAAGTGCCCGGCGGTGTACGGCTCCGGGTCCCGGTAGTCGAAGACCAGGCGGCCGTTGTTCCACCAGCGCACCGTCGGCCCGTCGGAGACGATCCGGACGTGGTGCGGCCGGTCGGGCACGAGCAGGGGTTCCCTGTAGTCGCGCACCAGCGGGCGCACGCCCGCCTCGCCGATGTAACGGCGCAGCCGGGTGGTGGTGTTGGTGTTGGCGCCGTAGCCGACGTAGTACGTCCGCAACCGGTCGTAGTCGGCCAGCGTGCCGTCCCGGTGGGTGGCGAAGAGGTCGCGCGGGGAGCGCGTGTCGGTGGCGTTCCAGAAGTTGTTGAGATCCGAGACCCGGTCGTCGGGGCCGCTCCCGGAGACCGGCGTCGCGGTGTACTCCAGGACGTACGGGCCGGTCAGCCGTTCCCTGAACCAGACGGTGGCGCCGGCGGGCACGTCGATCTCCAGGGTGCCCCGGGAGGCGGTGACGCTGCCGCCGTCCTCCAGCTCGACGGCCCACCGGCGCAGGCCGTGCCGGAAGTCGTCGTGGGCGAGGAGACGTCCGCGTCGGCGGTGCGGCGCCGCCTGCGCGGTGCCCGCGGGGACGGTGGCGGCCAGCGCCGCTCCTGCCGCCAGGGCGGTGAAGGTCCTACGGGTGGTGGTCATGGGAGCCGGCTCCTTCGGGGGTGGTGAGGGCGGGCCTCGGGACCCGGCGGGTCTCCGTGCCGAGGTAGTAGTCGGTGTACGTGGACTGCAGATAGCCGCGCACGGTCCAGCCCAGCCGGTAGGCGGGGTTCTGCGCGAGGGTGTAGAGGCGCGTGGAGGTCGGCTCGGTGGTGGTGTACAGGCGCAGCGCCCCGTGGTCGGCCGTCTCGGCGAGGATCTCCTCGCGCCAGTCGCCGAGCAGGTCGCCGTAGAACGGGGTCGCGTTGCGGGCGCCGGAGACCACGCCGGAGGGGGCGAAGAGCTTCGTGCTCGTCCCCGTCGACGGGTCCCACTTCTCCACGTGGGTGAAGTCGAGGAGCTCGGCGGCCCGGTCGCCGTCCCACCAGATGCGGAAGTTGACGCTCGGGGTGGTCGCGGCGACCTTGCCGTCCCGGACGTTGAAGACGCCCGCGCCGGGCCGGGTGACGTCGGCGGTGGACGTCCAGTACTCGTAGCCGGGGTGCCCGGGGTCGATGTCGGCGGCGTTGCCGCGGCCGACGTCCAGGTCGGCCTCGCTCACCGGGCCGGCCGGGTGCGTACCGGTCGCCAGGCGCTCACCGGTCGCCGCGTCGTAGTAGTACCAGGGGAAACGGGAGAGGACGCCCAGCTCGGACTGCTGGACGGCGAAGCCCTCCAGGCCGGGGCGGGCGGGGTCGAGGTCGGCGATGGCGAAGCGGTCGCCGTGGCCGGCGCCGTCGACGACGTAGCGCAGGGTGCCGTCGTCGTCGACGACGTAGTTGCCGTCGGCGATCTCGTCCCGGCCGTCGCCGTCCAGGTCGACGGTGCGGAGCTGGTGGAAGCTGGTCGCGCCGCTGCCGGCGGGCACCACGTACTTCCAGCGGCGGGTGAGGTCGGTGCCGTCGAAGTCCCAGGTCTGGAACAGGACGCGGAAGGCGCCGCGCTTGGCGCCGACGCGGGTGACCAGCTTGGTGACCAGGCTGGGGCGGGAGCCGTCCAGGTAGGCGATGCCGAAGTGGCCGCCGGAGGGGCCGTCGGCGGTGAAGTCGTCGGGCACCGGCTGCCGGGCCCGTTCCCTGCCGGTGCGCCCGTCCACGACGGACACGAACTGGGCGGCGGGCGACGCCGCTTCGACGCTCGCCCCGTCGGCGAACGCGGTGCCGTCGGCGGTGTGCAGCAGCACCTCGGCGCGGCCGTCGCCGTCGAGGTCGTAGACGGTCACGTTGTCGTCGTTGCGGTAGCCGCCGATGGCGGTCGAGCCGCTGACGGCCGCGGGGGCCGGGTCGTTGGCCCCGTTGCCGGGCGCCCGGGCGAGCGAGTTGGGCCCGAGGTCGACGCGCCACAGCCGGCGGCCGGTGAGCGTGTACGCCTCCAGCAGATCGGTCCCGGTGCGGTCCGTGGAGAGCCGGCTGACGACGAGTTCGTACCGCCCGTCGCCGTCCAGGTCACCCGGCCAGGCGTGCTGCACCGTGTAGCCGTCGGCGGCGGCGAGCGGGATCTCGGCGTACCCGCCGGCGAGTCGGAGCGCGGCACGGCTCGGCCGGCCCTCCCGCCCGTCGACGACGGCGCGCACGGTGTACGTGCCCCTGCGCGCGCCCGCGGAGACGTCCCGGTACGTCGTCGAGCGGGTGACCGGCGTGCGGTTGAGCCTGCGCCCGTTCCGGTAGACGTTGAAGGCGATGCCGTCGCCCTCGCGGGCGTACTCGGTGCCGAGCAGCCGCCAGCTCAGGAAGGTCCCCCCGTCCAGGGGGACCGCGACCAGGCCGCGGTCGAGGTCCTCCGTCACCCGGCGGGGGGCCTGCTGCGCGGTGGTGGCGGCGTCGGCGGTGTGCGTGCCGAGCAGGGCGGTCAGGACGACGGCTGCGGTCGCACCGGTTCTTCGGCGGCGCGTGGGCTTCATGGGACGGAGCTCCTTCGAGGGCGGTGTCACGTGCCCTCACTCTGCCGTCCCGGTCGCCGCCCGGACCGTCCTGCCACAAGGCCGCAATGAAATGATCACGAAGGGCCCGCGGGGACGCCGGTGCGACCGCTTCGGAGGCCGACGTCCGGAAGGGGGCCCGTGCCGGAGCGCGTGCCGTCCACGACGGTCGCCTCTCGGCGTCGACGCCGGGTTGCGTCGAGGACGGCGCCCCCGCGGCCGGCACCCTCCTGGGACACGCCGCCCGACGCGTGACGCCGCTGCCCCCGCCGGACGGCCGCGGCGCGGCACATCGCGTCACGCGTGGGGTGCGCGCTTCCGCGCGGTGACGAGGACCGGGGGAGGAGGGCGAGAGCGAGGACGGCGCCGGTGAGGGCGAGCAAGGGGTAGCTGCCCGCTGCGACGACGACGCCGGAGGCCATGCCGCCGGTGGCCCCGGCGATGGCGATGGCGACGTCGACGATGCCCTGGGTCTTGGCGCGCGTGGCCAGGGGGTCGGCGTCGGTGATGAGGGTGGTGCCGCTGACGAGCCCGAGGTTCCAGCCGATGCCGAGCAGGACGAGGGCGAGGGTGAGGAGGAGGACGGAGTCGGCGGGCGCGGCGGCGGCGCCGGCAGCCAGCAGGGTCAGGCCGGAGGCGACGGCCGTCGTGGTGGGTCCGTAGCGGTCGGTGAGGGCTCCGGTCAGGGGCGGGGGCAGGTACATCGCGCCGACGTGCAGGGCTATGACGAGGCCGGAGGCGGCGGTGCTGTGACTGACCGTGGTCGTGCATGTGCACGGGGGTCATCGTCATGATCCGGTGCGCGACCCCGCCCCGCCGCCGGTGCGCGAGACCCGCGCCGGGGCGTGGGTCTCGCGCACCCCCTTCGTCCCCGACGAGAACACCCCCGTCCGAGCGCTGACCGGCCGTTAGACACGTGATCCTCGGGTACTCGCCTCAGCGTGCCGAGGCCGGGCGCCGTTCGCCGGTCCCGGCCGCGACGAATCCGTAAAGAGGGAGGTTCCCAGATGAGCACGGTCAAGGAAACGGTGGAAGTCGAAGTCCCGGTGCACACCGCCTACAACCAGTGGACCCAGTTCGAGGAATTCCCGCAGTTCATGGAAGGGGTCGAGGAGGTCAGGCAGGTCGACGACCGCCACAACCACTGGACCACCAAGGTCAGCGGGGTGAAGCGCGAGTTCGACACCGAGATCGTCGACCAGCTCCCCGACGAGCGCATCACATGGCGCACCACCACGGGCGACACCAAGCAGAAGGGCACGGTCCGCTTCCAGCGCCTGGACGACACGCACACCCGGGTCGAGCTCGTCATGGACATCGAGCCCACCGGCGTCGCGGAGAAGGCCGGTGACATGCTGGGAGTGGTCGACCGGCGGGTGAAGGGCGACATGCGGCGCTTCAAGGAGTACATCGAGGGCCGCGGCGGCGAGTCCGGATCCTGGCGCGGGCGCATCAAGCCGGGTGGGTGACCCCGTCCCGCCCCCGAAGCGCGTCGCTGTCGGCGCCGGTGACCGCATGGTGCCGCCGGCGCCGACGGCCGCGACCGTGTGTCACCATCACGGTGCCGGCCCGACCCCGTCCGCGCCCCTCGGCGCCACTTGGGCGCGGCTCCCGCGGCGAGCAGGACGAGGCCGGCCTCCGCGGGGCCGCCCGGCGTCAGGACGCGCCGGAACGGGGCCGCGGCGGCGTACCCCACACCCGCCGGGCACCTTCAAGGCACACGTGAGCCGCATCCTGACCGCGTCGGGAGTGAGCAGCCGAGTGCAGGCGGCACTTCCGGCACGCGACGCGGGACTGACCGTCTGACCGCGGGTTCCGCACGCCCGGACCCCGGGGAAGGCTCACCGGACGACGCGGCGGGAGCGCCGGCGCCGGCCAGGGCGTCCTCGAGGCAGCGCGACGGGCGCCGCCGAGGACCGGGTATCAGTTAACCCCTTCATCATTCACGGGACGCATTCCGTTTTCCTTTCGGTCGACGGAGTGCGTCCCGAATTGTTGCGACGCGCCCCGCGCGTATTTCGTCATTCACCATTCGCCCACCGTTCACCGGCCATGACACAACTCTGGGGGAATACCCCCGGTCTAATCGGTCGAACAAAGCGCGCAGGGAGTGACGTCCCCACAAGAGGCGCTGTACGCAACGAATTCCTGGGGGCCCGCCGAGAATGGATCGCTCAACCCTGCGCGGCAGACCGCGACAGGCCGCCGCACTGCTCGCCGCGGCCATCACCGTCACCGCGTTCTGCGCGGCCGACGCCGTCGCCCGCAGCTATCCGTTCGGCCCGCGCACCCGCGCGGTCAACGACCTGGGCAACCAGTACGTGCCGTTCCACGCCCACCTGTGGGACCTGCTGCACGGCCGCTCCGACGGCGGCCTGCTCGTCAACTGGCAGTCCGGGTTCGGCTCCAGCTTCCTGCCCGACATCGGGACGTATCTGAGCAGCCCGTTCGCCCTGCTCGTGGCCCTGTTCCCGAGGGACCAGATCGACCTCGCCGTCTATACGGTCACCGTCCTGAAGACGGCGTGCGCCGGCGCCGCCATGGCCTGGCTGCTGCTCAGGCTGCGCCCCGGCCGCTGGTGGGCGGCGGGGCTGCTGGGCGCCGCCTACGCCCTGTGCGGCTGGTCCCTCGCCGACGCCTCGTACAACCCGATGTGGGTCGACGGCCTCATCGCCCTGCCCCTGCTGTGCCTGGTCGGCGAATGGGCGCTCACCGGACGGCGCCGGCTGCTCGGCGTGCTGATCGTGGCGCTCGCCTGGATCGCCAACTTCTACACCGCGTACATGGCCACCATCGGCGCCGGCCTCGTCCTGCTGCTCCGGCTGTGGCTCTCCGGACTCCCGCGCCGCCGGGCCCTGGCGGCGACCGGCCGGGCCGCGGTCACCGTCGGCCTGGGCGTCGGCCTGGCAGCACCGCTGGTCACGGTCATCTACTTCGGCACCAAGCACGCCTACCCGGGCCGGGTCACGCACTTCGCGCCGGTCGCCACGGAGGACCTGCTGGCCCGGCTGCTGCCCACGACGTACGGCTTCGGCAGCCCCGCGCTCTTCGTCGGCACCACCGCGCTGCTGCTGGCCCTCGCCCTGCCCTTCCACCGGGCGGCCCCCGTACGGGTGCGCGCCGGATGGAGCCTGCTGGTGGCCGCCGTCACGCTGTCGATGCAGTGGACGCCGACCCATCTGGCCTGGCACGCCTTCTCCACCCCCAACGGCAGCCCCTACCGCCAGACGTTCGTGCTGTGCGCGCTGCTGGTGATCGCGGCCTGGCACACCCTGTCCTACGGCGTGCCCGGCCGGCGCGCGCTGGCCGCGGCCAGCGGGCTGTTCGCCCTCATCGCCGCCGTCGCGGGCGGGAGCGCCCTGGTGCACTCCTACGCCTGGCCGGTGCTGCTCCTCGCCGTCGCCGGTGCCCTCGGGGGACTGCTCCTGCTGCGCCGCGCGGAGGCCGTCCGGCCCGCCGCGCCCACAAGCCCCGACGCCGAGAGCGCCCCCGCCGCTGCGGACGGTCCCGGCGCCGGGGACGGCACCGGGACCGGGGACGGCCGCGTCGCCGAGGCGGGCGCCGCAGCCGGCGGTACGACCGCGCGCCGCCGCACCGCGCTCGCCGGGCTCGCCGTCACCCTCCTGGTCGGCGCCCAGCTCGGCGAGGCCACCGCCACCGCCGCCGTGGCCACCCGGCTGCGGCTGAACCACATGGACGACTACGCCTCCTGGGGGGACCGGCAGGAGCGTCAGGCGGAGGCCATAGCCAGGGCCGACGGCTGGCCCGCCTACCGCACCGACCCCGGCCGTGAGCAGACCGTGGGCAACGACCCGATGATGGTGGGCGGCCAGGGAGCCCAGTACTACAGCAGCCTCACCGCGGACGTCCTCAGCCGTACCCTCACCGCCCTCGGCGGCGGCTGGACCTCACGCGGCCGGAACCTGCAGAGCCTGGACAACTCCGTCACCGACGCGATCTTCTCCGTGGGCGCCCGGGTGCACTCCCCGCCGGACCAGCACCAGAGGTGGAACCCCCGCGACCGCAGTCCGGCGACCGTGTCCCGGCAGGACGTACCGCCGCTGGTCACGGTCCGGCCGTCCCCGGCGGCCACCGCCCGCACCGGCGTCTCGGCCTTCGGGCCGTCGCCCTACCGCAACCAGGAACTGCTGCTGGGCACCCGCGTCTACACCGTGCCCGCGCTGACCGTGCGCACCGGCGACGGCGGGCAGCCCGACCGGGCGGCCGGTGACCGGGCGGGCGGTGACCGGGCGGGCGGTGACCGGGGGGGCGCGGTGATCGAGGCCCCCCGCAGGAAGGCCGCCGCACACCGGCCGACGATCGCGGCCCAGTGCCCGGCCGGCAGCGAGGTCTACCTCTGGGCCCCGCACTTCTCGGGCACCGCCCGCCTCACCGACACCCCGGCCCACCCGCTGACCGGCCGGTTCACCTCCGACGCCGCCAAGATCGCCGCGATGCAGCGGCTCGGCACGGCCCCGACGTCCGGCCGGGTGCGGATCGAGCTGTCGCCCACCCGGGCCGGCACCGTCCCGGACGGCGCGGTCGGCTGCCTGGACACCGCGCGCCTGAGCACCGCCGTCCAGCGGCTCAAGGCCACGGGCGCCGGAGAGGTGACCGTCTCCGACGGCACCGTCCGGGCCCAGCTCCCGGCCGGCAGCAAGGGCACCGCCGTGCTCGCCGTCCCCCGGATCGCCGGCTGGCGGTGCGCCGCGGGCGGAGCCCCGGCCGAGCCCGCCCAGACGCACTACGGCCTGGTCGCCGTCCCCCTGGACGGTTCCGCGACCAGCGTCACCTGCACCTTCCACCCGCCCGGCCTGCGACTGGGCGCGGCCGTCGGGGGCGTCTCGCTCCTGACCCTCGTCCTGCTCGGCATCGTCACCGCCGTCCGCGGACGGCGGCACGCACACCGCCCCGCGCTCCGCACCGCCACGCAGCCGCGCGAGCGCACCACCAGCACCCTCTGACCGCGCCCTCTGACCCGCGCCCCGGAGACAACCATGCTCATCTCGATCGTCGCCCCCTGCTACAACGAGGAAGACGTCATCGAACGCTTCCACGCCGCCGTGCAGAAGGTCGCCGACGACCTGCTGCCGCTCGGCCACGACATAGAGTTCGTCTACGTCGACGACGGCAGCCGCGACCGGACGCTCCCCCTCCTGGAACAGCTCGCCGACCGCGACCCGCGCGTCCGCTACGTCTCCTTCAGCCGCAACTTCGGCAAGGAGGCCGCCCTCCTCGCCGGTCTGCGCCACGCCACCGGCGACTCGGTGGTGGTCATGGACGCCGACCTCCAGCACCCGCCGGAGCTGATCGGACGCATGGTCGAGCTGCACGGGCAGGGCTACGACCAGGTCCTCGCCCGGCGCAGCCGACGCGGCGACCGCTTCACCCGCACCCTCACCGCCCGCCTGTACTACCGGCTGGTCAACCGGCTCGTCGACGTCGAACTCATCGACGGCGTGGGCGACTTCCGGCTGCTGTCACGACGCGTGGTGGACGCGGTGCTGGCCCTGACCGAGTACAACCGCTTCTCCAAGGGCCTGTTCGCGTGGGTCGGGTTCCCCAGCACCACCTTCGAGTACGAGAACGCCGTACGCGAGCACGGCCGCAGCTCCTGGACCCTGAAGTCCCTGCTCAACTACGGGCTCGACGGGCTGCTGTCGTTCAACAACAGGCCGCTGCGCGCCGCCCTCCACCTCGGCATGGCCCTGCTGACGTGTGCCGGGCTCTACACGGCCTGGATCGTGGGCGCCGCACTTGTCAACGGCGTGGAGACACCCGGGTATGTCACCATCATCACCGTCGTCACCGCGCTCGCGGGGGTGCAGATGGTGATGCTGGGCGTCATCGGGGAGTACACCGGCCGGATCTACTACGAGGTCAAGGGACGCCCGCACTTCCTGGTGAAGGCGACCAACGTGGAACGGACGAAAGACCTCATTCCCTGATGCTTACTGTCATGAACCGTCCGATGCCGAGACAGATGGCGACCTTCGCCCTGGTCGGCGTCGTCAACACCGGTACGTACTACGGGCTTTACCTGTTGTTCCTCATGCGCTTGCCCTACCTCCTCGCGCATGTTCTCGCCTTCCTGCTCAGCATGGCCGGGTCCTTCTTCCTGAACGCGCGCTTCACCTACCGGACCCGGCCGACCTGGCGGAAATTCCTGCTGTTCCCGCTGACGAACGCCGCCAACTTCGTGATCACCACGGCCGGCGTGTACGTGATCGTCGACGTGCTGCAGGCCGGGAGCCGGTTCGCCCCCCTGATCGCCTCCGCGGCGGCGATCCCGGTGACCTTCGTGATCTCCCGCCGGATCATGCTGTGACCAGGAACGCCGACGCCCGTCACCACGGCGTCCTGGCCGCCTGAGGCAGGGAGGCAGCGGCGGCGCCGGGCGACGCACCGCTCGGCGGCCGCCGACGAGCCGGGGTGTCACCGCCGGTCGGTGACGTAGAACTCCATCCACTCGATTCCTGGGACGGTGAAGCGGGAGCCGGTGTTCGCCGCGGCGATTCCGTCGAACTCGCCATCCGTCCCCGGGGCTCCGAGAACCCAGGGCGTCGCGATCCGCCACGCGCTGTGAAGGACGGTGAGGAGCGTGGCCTCCGGGCTGACCGTTTCGAGTGGCGAAGTCAGGCGCACCTCGGCGAGCTCGGGGTACTTCCCGTACCGCTCGTATGTCTCGAACCGAATGGTCCTGTCCAGCCGGGCCGCGAGCCGGCCGACCACGCGCTCGGCCCCGCGGCGGTCATGGGTGCGTACGTGGCAACGCCACCGAATCGTCTCGAACACGCAAGGACCATAGAGGCGTTCGCCGAAGTGCCCGGCTCCGTGCTCGTAGCGGTGGTGGAGCCTTCCCCGGCCGGCCACGACGCCGCGCCCCTTCCGCGCCGGCTCACGGCCGGTCGGGATACGGCGGTCCCCGGGCCCGGTTGTGCGGGCATACTCCTGTCGTGCTGTTGACGTGGATCGCTGAGGTGGCGGACGAGCCCCTGGTGCTGGAGCCGGCTGACCGGCGGGTGGAGTGGGAGACCAACACGTGGTCGCTGGGTGCGGCTGACGAGGACAGGAGGTCGTTGTCCGTCGCCGAGGTGGTGGCTGCCTTCGAGCGGACTGCTGCCGCCATCCGGGAAAGGATCCGTGATCTGGGCTTTTCCGGGGCGGCGACGTTCTACGTGTGGCACGACGAACAGGCGGGGCAGCTCCGGTGCTCGACCGGTTCCGTGCCCCCGGACGCGTTGCCGTTCGGCGGTACCTCTGTGGCGTGCGAGGACCTCGGTCGGATCGTCGAGGGATTCCTGGCCGCCGGCGAGCCGGGCCTCGTCGCCTGGTCGGACCGGTACGACGCGCAGAGCCTCTCGGCGCAGACCGGGACCGAGCCGGAGACCAGGCCCTTCGACGTCTGGGTCAGCGGTGTCGGAGCCTCACACTGACTGACCGGTGGCGGATGCCGCGCTTGCGGAGCCACCCTTCACTACCGCACCACGGTCGGTCCTGTGAGACGCCCCCGGGACCGGCATGGACGAAAGTCACGAGGTGCTCGACTTTCGGCCGATGTCCCCGTCCGGTGCGCGCCGTTGACTGGTGGGATGACGACCCAGGTATCCGGACCGACCACTGTCGCAACGCGTGCCCTCGCGCCTGACCTGGCGCGGGGCTTCATGCTGCTGTTCATCGCGCTGGCCAACTCGCACTATTTCCTTCGGGGCCCGGCGGTGCTCGGTGGCTATCCACAGGACGGCTCGACCATGGACTCGATCGTGATCTGGCTGATCTCGACCTTCGTCGACGGTCGGGCGTTCCCGATGTTCGGGCTGCTGTTCGGATACGGCGTCGCCCACATCGTGCGTCGGCAGGAGCCCCGGAAGCCGCGGTCGGTGCGCCGGCTGCTGTGGTGGCGCAGCCTGGTGCTGGTCGTCGTCGGTTCCCTGCACGCGGTACTGCTCTACGTCGGTGACATCCTGGCGGCATACGGGGTGCTGCTGTTCGTGGGCGCATGGATGGTCCGCTGGAAGGACCGCTGGCTGCTGCTGACCGCTCTGCTGTTCTTCGTGCTCGTCTCCTTGCCGAGCGGCGACTCCTCGACCATCAGCGTCGATCCGCCGGACAGCTCGATGCTCCCCGCGGACGTGCTCACGATGGTCACCGAGCGGGTCCAGGTGGCGCCGTGGGTCGCGTTGCTCGGCCCTCTCGGGTTCGTGTGCCCGTTCGCGGTCGGCCTGTGGGCAGGACGTCGACGGATCCTGGAGCGGTCCGAGCGGTACCGAACCCTGCTGCGTGTCGTGGCATCGGTCGGAATCGGCGCCGCCGTACTCGGCGCCCAGCCGATCTCGCTGATGCTCTCCGGCGTCGCGTCCGTTCCGGGCCGACCGACACTGGAGCTGATCGGCCCGCTGCACGACTCGACGGGCCTCGTGGGTGGCTTCGGGTACGCGGCACTGGTGTCACCGCTCGCGCGTCGTCTCGAACTCCGACGGGGAACGGTGGTGAGCGCGATCGCCGCCGTCGGGCAGCGGTCGATGACCTGCTATCTGGCGCAGTCGGTGGTCTGGGCACTGGTCTTCACGCCCTTCCTGCTCGACCTCTCCGAGACCCTGACCGTCACCACCACGGCGCTCCTGGCCCTCGCCACCTGGACCGGGACCGTGCTGCTGGCCCAGCGCATGCACCGAGCAGGACAGCGTGGCCCCTTCGAACTGCTGGTCCGCCGTGTCACCTACCGACGACCGGCCTGAGCCGCGGGCCGCGGGCCCGGCACCCTCGCGCGGGCGCCGGTGCTGCCGCTGACCACCGGTGACGCCGAGCGGCCCGGACCGCCGGGCTCCATCAAGGGGCTGCGATTCGTCCGGATCGAGGCGTTCGACACCGACGCCGCGGTCACCGCCACCGAGCTGCTGCGGTTCGGGTACTCCTGGGCCGCCGTCCACGCCATCCCCGCCGCCCGGCCGTCGGCCGCCCACCCCGCCGGACGGTTCCTCCTCACGCCGGCTCCCAAGGCGTACGCCGGCACCGGCGTCCAGGCCGTCCACCCCGGCCAGGAGGGCCGTGTGCCAAGCCGGAGGCCGCACGCCAGGCCGCGCCCGCCCTGACCGCGGTGAGGCCTGCCGAGTGGGCGGCGGCGAACGCGTCCCGGCTGCGAAGGCGCGCCGCCTGATCTCCCGCCGGAACACGGCAGGCCGACCACCTCTCAACCCTCAGGAGCGAACATCAGCACCCCGGCGGGCATCGGCTCCCTCGCCGGGATACGTACACACAACCGGTGCGGCCCGCGCGGTTCCCCGAGCGCGCGGGCGGGTGGATGCTGGACGACGGGGGTGGTCGGCCATGGCTGGTGAGCAGGAACGGCAGATCGTGATCGAAGTGGGGGAGATGAGGTGCTACCCGGAGCCACTGGGGCGGACCGGATACTCGTTCCACCCGGTCGGAGCCCGGCAAGGCGGCATGCTCGGCTGGAACGCCGTCCGGGGTACCGCGGCCGAACGCGACGAGTGGCGGGCGGCGGGCGAGTTGTTCCGCCGCTCGGTGCGCGAGGCGGAGGACGCGTATCAGGCCGTCACCCGACGGGGCGTGGGCCGTCACCTGCCCGGGGCACGGCGGCGGAAGGAGCGCGCCGCGGAACGCTTCCGGGACGTCCTGGCCGCGGCCGAGGAGCGCTATGCGCCGGTGCGGGCGGAGATCAGGCGCCGTCTCGCCCTCGCGAAGGAGGAGTCCCGCCGGGAGCAGGAGGAACGCAAGCGCCGCTGGGCGGCGGAGGAGGCCGAGAGGAAGGAGCGGGAGCGGGTGAGACTGGCGCGCGCGGAACGCTGCCACGCGCTGGCGAGCCGGGCGATCTGGGGCTGGCTGCTGATCGGCGGGGACGGCACGACCGCTCTCGTCCACCGTCACGACGTGCGCCCCGCACAGCCGCTGCCGACCGCCTCAAGACGGTCTTCGGACCCCCTGGACGCGTACGCGCTGGCGAGCGAACTGGAGGAACTCGGACAAGGGGAGGGGCTCACCTCCGTCCAGTGGGAGAAGGCAGCCCGCAAGAGGGTGGTCAGCGAATGCTCGACACCGGAGGACCCGGTGCAGTTCGGGCAATGGTGGGCCGAGGTCACCAGCCACCGCTGGCGGTCACCCGGTGAGCTTCCCCCGCCCTCGCCCGGCCCGGGCCACGGACACGGCCACGGCCACTCGGGCAGCGACTACGGCGGCATCGGCGGGGACTTCGGCAGCGGACACGGCGGCGGCTTCAGCTGTGGCTTCGGCGGCGGCTATTAGGCCGCTGCTCCGGAGGGGGGACCCAGGCCGGACCAGAGGGTCCTTCCACGCTTGCTGTCCTGTCCCGCTCTGTCCCCCGCCCCCGTCGCCGAGCCGGAGACTTCTGACGTGTCCTGGCTTCGCCGGTAGGCTGCGGCGGTGCGTACGGTCGAGCTTCTGTTGGACGAGGCGGCGGAACTGGCGGTTCGGGAGGCCTGGCGGCGGCTCGCGGACGCGGGGCTGCCCAGTCAGGCGCGGCGGCGTTCGCCGACCAACAGGCCGCATCTGACCCTGGCCGCCTGTCCGGAGCTGACCGCCCCGATCCGCTGGGAGCTCGCCGAGGTGGCCGCCGCCCTGCCGCTGCCGGTGCGGTTCACCGGCGTGGTCCGCTTCGAGCGGCCCACCTCGGTGCTGGCCTGGGCGCTGGACTGCGACCCCACGCTGGCGGGCGTGCACCGCCGGGTGTGGGAGGCGGTGGCCTCCGACAGCCCGCCCGCGACCCTCAGCCCCTTTCACGCACCCGGGCGCTGGAGCCCACACATCACCCTCGGCCGCACCCGGCGGGCCGGTGCCTTCGCCGGCCGGCGCGTCCCCGAACTGCTGCCGGCGCCACCGCTGACGGCCCGGCTCACCATCCTGCGCAGTTACGACACGGAAACCGGCGCCCTGGAGGTGCTGGAGCCCCGCCCCTGATACGCCCCCGGACACCGGCCGGCCGGCGCCCCGATGTGCCCCCGCCTGGTCCGACCCCTCCAGCACGCCCGGCCTTCTTCCCCTTTCCTCTTTCCTCGTCGCGGTCGCCTTGCCGGTGATGGCCGGGAGCACGTCTATCCGGCGTCGGCGTCGGTGCCGTTCCCGTCCGGACCGGGAGTGTCCTGTCCCAGGCCCCGGCGGATCGCGATCTCCACGGGTGAGTACGCGCCGTCGGCCCGCTCCAGTTCGTACGGCACGGCCGGCAGCAGCGGCGGCTGGGCCATGAAACGCGGCCGCACCCCGTGGTGCGGTTGCGCCGCGTGCACCAGGAACGGATGGCACAGGAAGACGTCGCCCGGGGACCCGGTGGCGAGGGCGACCGGCCGGTGGTCGGAGGCCGCCACCAGGTCGGGGGCGAGGGTCAGTCCGCTCGCCCCGTCCTCCCCGTACTTCTCCAGCACCTTCGGCACGTCGAGGTGTGAGCCGACCCGGATCCGGGTCGGGGCGTCCTCCTCACCGACCTCGCTGAACAGGAACAGCATCAGCAGCGCCCGGCCCCGCGAACGCAGATTCGTGAAGTACCAGCTCTCGCCCTCCGGAAGATAGCTCCCCTCGATGTGCCAGCCCGTGTCTGCCGGCTCCTCCTCGTGCGGGAAACGCAGCGGGAACGTCCCCAGCGAGTAGCGCGGCTCCCAGCGTCCCGCGCCGACGAGCAGGTCGTACGCGTGGTGCAGGGACGGGGAGTTGGGTGCGGCGGCGAACGGTCCCTGCGCCATGCCGCCCACCCAGTGCACGGGCCGTGTCCACGTCGAAGGGTCGTCCGGGGCGCAGCCCGTCTCCCGCCACAGCAGCCGTGCGCAGTCCGCGGCCACGCGCGGCGCGACGGCGCCCTCCACCTTCACGAAGCCGTCGCGGAGGAAACGGGTTACCAGGGTCGTGTCGTCCATGCCCCCATCGTGCGGCGACACCGGTGCCGATCACCCGACATTCCCCGCACCGCCTTTGTCGGGCACGAGGCTGGGCGTGTGGTTCCCGGTCACGCCGTTCACGCGGCAGGCGGAGCTGCGACAACTGGTGGGTTGAGGCGGGCGAAGCCTTCCTGGCGCTGGTAGGGGAAGTACGGGTAGGGCGCTGTCCTGGCGCTCGCCGCGTCGAGTTTCGCCACCTGGTCGGGCGTGAGCGACCAGCCGACGGCACCGAGGTTCTGGCGAAGCTGGTTCTCGTCGCGGGCACCGATGATGACGGAGGAGACGGTCGGTCGCTGGAGCAGCCAGTTGAGGGCGATCTGCGGAATGCTTTTGCCGGTCTCCTGCGCGATCTCGTCGAGGGCGTCGACCACGCGGTAGAGATGTTCGTCCTCGACGGGCGGGCCGTAGTCCGCGGTGTGGTGCAGTCGGCTGTTGGCCGGGAGCGTCTGGCCGCGGCGGACTTTGCCGGTGAGCCGTCCCCAGCCGAGCGGGCTCCACACGAGGGCTCCGAGGCCCTGATCGAGCCCGAGGGGCATCAGCTCCCATTCGTAGTCGCGGCCGATGAGTGAGTAGTAGACCTGATGTGCGACATAGCGCGGGTGGCCGTATCTCTCCGCGCTCGCGAGGGACTTCATCGCCTGCCAGCCGGAGAAGTTGGAGATGCCGAGGTAGCGGACCTTCCCTGCCCGTACGAGATCGTCGAGCGTGGACAGGACTTCCTCGATCGGCGCGCCGGCGTCAAAGGCGTGCAGCTGGAACAGGTCGATGTAGTCGGTGCCGAGCCGGCGCAGGGCGTCCTCGCATGCGGTGATCAGGCGTGAGCGAGAGGTACCCGCATCGCCGGGGCCGTCGCCCATCGGCAGGCCGGTCTTGGTGGACACGATCACCTGGTCCCTGCGGCCTTTGATCGCTTCGCCCAGCACCTCCTCGGAGGCCCCGCTGGAATAGACGTCGGCGGTGTCGAACATCGTGATCCCGGCGTCGAGGCAGATGTCCACGAGACGGCGTGCTTCTCGCGCGTCGGTGTTGCCCCAGGCACCGAACAGCGGTCCTTGGCCGCCGAAGGTGCCGGCACCGAAGCTCAGCGCGGGGACCTTGAGGCCGGATGCGCCCAGCCGCCTGTATTCCATAGCTGTTCCTCTCGTCGCCTGATCTGGCTAATGGTTCTGTAGTTCCGTTAGTGTGTGCCTCAACGTAGCAGGTGTGAGTGATTAAGGGAACTGGAGTCCCGTTATGAGTCTTGAGGGTGCGGATCCGGGGACTGTCCGTCCTGGTGGGCGCACGGCACGGGTGCGGGCGTCTGTGCTGCGGGCGGCTGAAGACGCGTTGGCGGAGCATGGCTTTGCCCAGTTGGACCTCGCCGACATCGCGCGCCGTGCCGAGGTGGGCAAGACCACCGTCTACCGCCGCTGGGGAACGGTCACCAGCCTGGTGGCCGATGTGCTGCTGGACATGGCCGAGCAGTCACTGCCGCGTACCGAGACCGGCTCGCTGCTCGGTGATCTCCAGGCCAACGCCCGGCTCGTGCAGCGCACCTTGGCCGACCCGCGGCAAGGAGCGCTGTTCAAGGCAGTGATCGCCGCCGCCACCTGCGAGGCGAAGACAGCCGAGGCCCTGCACCGTTTCTACGACATCCGCGTCAAGGAGTGGGCACCCTGTGTCCAGCAGGCCATCGACCGGGGCGAGGTCCCCGAGGGTACCGATGCCCACGAGGTGATCCGCGCTGTCTCCGCTCCCCTCTACTACCGCCTCCTGACCAGCGGGGCCTGCCTGGACGAAGCCGCCGCGGACCAGGCCGCCGAAGCCGCAGCGGCCGCGGCACGCGCGGGAGCGTACCTGCGGAACGGCAAAGACTGAGCCTGACCGGACACCTCGTCCGGGACGCCCGTCAAGCGGGTGCCGGGCCCGCATCAGCGGGTGCCGGGCCACCACCGGCTGCCCCGCGCCCCGGGACGGTGTCCAGGGCCGGCGCGATGACGGCGAAGGCCCGGTCGGTCAGTGCGGCCGGATCCGCGGCACCGTTGCTCTCGCTCCAGCGCTGCAACACGGTGTGGAAGGCCGTCAGCGCCATCCCCGCGGCCATCTGCGGATACAGCTCCTCCGCGGGCTCGATGCCGAGCCGACGGGCCACGGTCACCGCCAACGCGTCCCGCCACTGCGCCTGGTGCTCCAGGAAACGTGCGTGCAGGGCCGGTGTCCCCAGGATCAGCTGAACGACGGGCAGCGCCCGGTCCGCATGCCCCGCACAGGCGTCGATGGAGCACCACACGGCGTGCCGCAGGGCGGCCGACGGCGGCTCCTGCGCCGGGCGCCCGGCGAGCTCGTTCCGCATGCCGGTACCCATCTCGGCCAGGAACTGGACGACCACGTCCTCCTTGGAGGAGAAGTACCGGAAGAACGTCCGCTTGGACATACCCGCGGCGGCGGCGATCGCGTCCACCGTCACCGTGTCGAAGCCCTCGCGTGCCAGCAAGTTCAGCGCGGCCCGTGTCAGCTCGTCCGCGACGAGCTGACGTTTGCGCTGGGCCAGGGTCTCTGCGGGGCGGGAAGTCATGCGCCCATCGTATGCAACGTGCCGTTGCTGTCCTGAGGTGTCACTCTTGACACTCGATGCCACGTCGGGCACGGTGAGTCATATGACGAGTCAGAAACGCTGGAGCGCCGACCAGATCCCGGACCAGAGCGGACGGGTGTTCGTCGTCACCGGGGCGAACAGCGGCCTTGGCCTGGCGACCACCCGCGCCCTCGCCCGCAGGGGCGCCCGAGTGATCCTCGCCGTACGCGACGAGGAGAAGGGCCGCAGGGCCGTAGCGGACCTGACGGCCGAACTGCCGGGCGCACGCCTGGAGGTGCGCCGACTGGAGCTTTCCGACATGGAGTCGGTCCGCATGTTCGCCGACCGGCTGAAGTCCGACGGCGTGCGGCCCGACGTGCTCGTCAACAACGCCGGCGTGATGGCCCCGCCCCGCACACTCACCGGGCAGGGCGTGGAGGTGCAGTTCGCCGCCAACCACCTCGGCCACTTCGCCCTCACCGGCCTGCTGCTCGGTCGGATGGCAGAGGGCAAGGACCCCCGCGTGGTCACGGTGACGTCGGCCAACCACCGTCAGGCGAAGATCTTCTTCGACGACCTGACGGGCGAACAGAAGTACTCACCGATGGGCTACTACAACCAGTCGAAGCTCGCCAACGCCGTCTTCGGCTGGGAGCTGCACCGGCGGCTGACGGCGGCGGGCAGCCCGGTCCGCAGCATCCTGGCCCACCCCGGCTACACCTCCACCAACCTGCAGACCAGCGCCCCCGTCGGGATGGTGAAGCTGCTCTTCGGCCGCCTCCTGGTGCCGCTCGCCCAGTCCCCGGACCAGGGCGCGCTGCCTCAGCTGTACGCGGCGACCGCGCCCGACGTACGCGGCGGCGAGCTGTTCGGGCCTGACGGTACGGGGGAACTGCGCGGGGCGCCCAAGCGGGTGCAGCTGGCACCGCGGGCCGCCGATCCGGAAACCGGCAGCCGGCTGTGGCAACTGTCCGAGCCGCTGACCGGCGTGCGCTTCGCGCTTCCGGCCGCCGCCTGAGCCGCGAAGTGGCCCTGCTCACGAGAACCGAGAACCGAGAACCCAGAACCGACGGCACATGACCATCGATGCCGGCAGTAGGCAGCGGGCCCGAGTGATGCGAACGGTCCGGGACCGATGGCGCCGGACAGACCTCGGGCCCGAGGCGCGCAAGAGGCGGTTGCGAGGCTAGCGAGGTGCCGCGAGTACGTCCCGGAGTACGTTCGCGAGCGTGACGCGGGCCAGCTCCTGTCTCAGGGTCTCCTCGATGCCGTCGTAGACGCTCTGCATCACCGGCTGGATGCCGTGACCCACCACGCATTCCTGGTCCGGCGTGGTGCGGTGCATCGCGAACAGCGGGCCGGGTTCCACTGCCTCGTACACGTCGAGCAGGGTCATCGACTCCAGCTCGCGCGCCAGCGACCAGCCCGCGCCCACGCCCCGCCGGGACTCCACGAGCCCGGCCCTGCGCAGCTCGCCGAGCAGCCGTCTGATCACCACGGGGTTGGTGTTCGCGCTGGTCGCGATCTGCTCGGAGGTGGCGACCTCGTGGCCCTGGCGCTGGTAGAGGCCGATCCAGGCCAGCGCGTGGGCGGCGATGGTCAGCCTGCTGTTGGCACTCACGGACTCCTCCTCTCGGCCGCAACGCTTCATGTTACGACAGCGCAGTCGTAACAGAGACGGTTGCGACAATCTGTCGTAACAACTAATGTTGCGACTGCCGGAAAGGGTCAATCAACGAGGTGAGAAGAATGAGCAAGCCACTCAGGGGCAAGGTCGCCCTGGTCACCGGGGGTTCGCGCGGGCTGGGAGCCGCGACCGTACGGCTGCTGGCCGAGCAGGGCGCCGACGTCGCCTTCACCTACGTCAGCTCCGAGAAGCAGGCGCGGGCCGTCGTCGACGAGGTGCACGGCAGGGGAGCCAAGGCCGTCGCCTTCCAGTCCGACCAGGCGGACACGAGCCGGGCGCCGGCGCTGATCGACGACGTGGTCGCGCACTTCGGCGGCCTGGACATCCTCGTCAACAACGCGGCGATCTCCGTGGCCGGCACGGTGGACGACCCGGACGCCGACACCGCCGCACTGGACCGGATGCACGCCACCAACTACCTCGGCGTGATCGCCGTCATCCGGGCCGCCTCCCGAGTGCTGCGCACGGGCGGCCGCATCATCACGGTGAGTTCCGGACTGGGCTCCCGGGTCGGCACCCCCGGCCTTGCCGACTACTCGGCGACCAAGTCCGGCATCGAGAGGTACACCATGGGCGCCGCACGCGACCTCGGGCCCCGGAACATCACGGCCAACGTCGTGGAGGCCGGACTGATGGAGGGCGGCATGCAACCGCCGGACCCCGAGACCCTCGATGCCCTGGTCAGCTCGCTGTCCCTGCAACGCATGGGGCACCCCGACGAGATCGCCGCGGCGATCGCCTTCCTGGCGAGCCCCGCCGCGTCGTACGTCACGGGCGCGGTGCTGGACGCCCACGGCGGCTACAACGCCTGAATCCGTACCCCTGGCGCGCGCCCCGAAGGACATCGCGCCGTCGGGGCGCACCGCCGGCGGCCCACGACAAGGCGTACGGCTCGAAGGCTGGGCGCGGTGAGCTGCGACGGACGTCAAGGGCCCGGGCAAACACCGCCAGGGCCTGTGTGATGCCGGGACCATCTTGTCGATCCGGGTCCGCCCGGACAGCGGATCCGGTAGGAAGGTGGTCGTGACGCGCAGGCGACTCGTCGATGAGCAGCGGAAGTCGACCGAGCCGTACCTGCCGACGGGCGACACGTCCCGTCCCGGGAGCCGGCGGGGAGACCAGCGGCGCGTTCTCATCGTCGCCTACAACGACGCGCAGATCCTCGACATCGCCTGTCCCAGCGGCGCCCTGGACATCGCCAACCGGTACGGCGCACAGCCGCCCTACGCCATCGAGCTGGGCACCCTCGGCCGCCGGGCCGCCCGGAGCTCGGCCGGGATCCTGCTGGCAGCCGGGCAGAGCCTGGAGGCGGTCGTGGGGCGGCTGGACACGCTGATCGTCGTGGGCGGCGTCGGCTGCGAGGACGCGGCGGCGGACGAGCGACTACTGGGCCAGGTGCGACGGCTGGCCGCACACAGCCGGCGTGTGGCCTCGGTCTGCACCGGCGCTTATGTGCTGGCCGCCGCCGGACTGCTCGACCACAGACGGGTGACGACCCACTGGGGATGGGGAGACCGGCTCGCCGAGCGCCACCCCGCCGTGGCCGTGGACGCGAACCCCCTCTACATCCGCGACGGAAACGTCTACACCTCGGCCGGGGTCACCAGCGCCCTCGACCTGACACTGGCCCTGATCGAGGACGACCACGGTCCGACGCTCGCCCGGACCGTCGCCCGCGAACTCGTGACTCACCTGCACCGGCCCGCCGACCAGGCCCAGATATCGATGTTCCTCGCCGCACCGCCGCCGGAAGACCGGCTGGTACGGGACCTGATGGGCCATATCGCCGGCCACCTGGCCGAAGACCTCACCCCCGCGGCCCTGGCGGCCCGGGCGGGGGTCAGCCCACGGCATCTGACCCGCCTGTTCACCGCACACCTCGGTACGACTCCCGCGCGGGCCGTCCGCGCGGCACGCACCCAAGCGGCGGCGCACCTCGTGCGCTCCAGCGCACTGTCCATGGCAGCAGTCGCCCGGCGCTGCGGTTTCCGGTCGCCGGAGACGCTGCGGCAGGCGTTCCTCGACCACTACGGGGTCACGGGGGACAGACTTCGCAGGATGCCGGACATGCCACCCCCACATGCCGCTCCGGGACAGAAGACTCCGGGCCCATGAGCCATTCCACGACACGCAGAAACGTCCTGCGCGGGACCGTGGCCACCGCCGCGCTCGCGGCCACGGCTGCGGCCGCCCGTACCGAAGCGGCGTACGCGGCCCCGCACGGCGGCGGCACGGGCCCGAACATCGGCATCCTGCTGTACGACGGCTACAGCCTGCTGGACCCCACCGGCCCGGCCGAGATCCTGTCCCGGCTGCCGGACGCCACCGTGACCATGATCGCCGAGAGACGGGGAGCCGTCCGCACGGACACGGCAGACGTGGCCGTGCTGGCCGAGCGCTCCCTCGCCGAGGTCGACCGTCTCGATGTCCTCCTGGTGCCAGGCGCGGGCAACCGCGGCACCACCGGGGCGATGAACAACCAGGCGCTCCTGCGCTGGATCCGCAAGATCCACCGCCACACCCAGTGGACCACCTCCGTCTGCACCGGCAGCCTCGTCCTCGCCGCGGCCGGCCTGCTGCACGGCCGGGAGGCGACGACCTACTGGGCCTCCGCCGACTACCTCCAGTCCACGTTCGACGTCACCTACCTGCCACAGCGCCACGTACGCTCCGGAAAGATCATCACCGCGGCCGGGGTATCGGCGGGAATGGACATGGCCCTGTACCTCGCGTCCCTGATCGCGGACGACGACACAGCGAAGGCCATCCAACTCGCCGTCGAATACGACCCTCATCCCCCCTTCGACTCCGGCAACGCCGCAGAGGCCAGTCCCCAACTGAAGGCACACGCGCTGCGATTGCTCGCCGCGTCACAGGTACAGGGGACGCCGGCGCTTATGCGCATGAGCCGATGAGCGGACGGGACCCTCGCGGCCCGCCAAGAACCCGGCGGCTGCTCCTCCGTCGGCCAGGACGAGATGGGTCCGGGGGGAGCCGGCCATGGCCAGGCGTCGGTCGAAGCGCCCGCCGGTGAAGGTGGCGGCGAACATCATGAACCCGGTGACCAGGGTGACGGCGGTGAGGACCCCGGTGATCTGGGTCAGCTCAGTGCCGGCGCGCGCCGGCTTCTCTCCGGTGGAGGCCAGACGGAAGGGGGCCGCCTTGTCGGGGATGGTGAGGTGGACCAGGCCGAGCCAGGTGGGAATGAAGAAGACGACCAGCAGCACGGCGAACCGGTTCCGGGCGTGCTCGATCAGGTCGTACCGGGTGGCTGTGGTGAACAGGTCCAGGTGTGCCTCATGCCGGTGCCGCCGTCTCCAGGCGCAGCGCCCCCGCCTCCAGACGCCACAGCTCATCGAGGCGTTCGGTGTCGTAGGCCAGGTGGGAGACCACCAGGACAGAGCGGCCGGCGTCGCGCAGCTGGGCAGCCAGTTCCCAGAACCGCTGGTAGGTGTCCCAGTCGAAGCCCTGGTACGGCTCGTCCAGCAGCAGAACCTGCGGATCGTGCATGAGCGCGAGCGTGAGGTTCAGCTTCTGCCGGGTCCCGCCGCTGAGCACCCCGGCGCGCACATCGACGTACTGGGAGAACTGCAGCGCCTCCATGACCTTCTCGGCGTGACGCAGGTCGGCCAGCGCGAAGGCCGTCCTGAAGAATTCCAGGTGCTGCCGGACGGTCAGGGCGTCGTTGAGGACCACATCCTGGGGGCAGTAGCCAAAACGCCCCCGGTGACGCACCGTGCCACGGTCCGCACGCAGTTCACCGGCGAGGATCTTCAACAGGGTTGTCTTGCCCGCACCGTTCTCGCCGACGATCCCGGCCAGCGCACCGGGCCCGAGGCGAAAGTCGATACCCCGCAGGACCGCCCGCCGACGGTAGGCGTGATGCACCCCGCTTACTTCCACCGCGCCGCCCCCAGCCCGTCCGGCAAGCACTCTCGTCATGTCAACCGCAAGTGTGATGACACGGAAACGGGCAGGCCCACAATCTGATCACCAAACCGCCCGAAACGGTGAAGCGAGTGAGGTCGCCGATCAACGGGCGGCGGTCAACCGGCTGCGCTGCCCCGGTTGCCGGCACCCGAGGCAGCCAGTGCACGGCGTCGGCGCGGAAGGACGGGTGAACGGGGGCGTCCGGCTGCTGGAGCAGACGGCGTCACCGCCAGTGGCAAGGGGCCTGGCCCAACGGTGTCCGGCTGGGCGGGGGAGAGCCCCGGGCGGCCGTCGAGCGGGTACCGGTCGGCGAAGTCCTCGTCCCGCCGGCAGAGCCGGGCGTGCCCGTTGATCACGCTGCCCCGCCGGGATCCCCAAGGCCCCCCGCAGAGTCAGGCCAGGAGAACTTGTATCCGGCGAAGTCGGCGACGTGGACATACCCCATGCGCTGGTAGAGGGCGTTGCTGGTGGGGTTGTCCGGGTCCGTGAACAGGACGACGTCCGACGCCCCCGCGGCCAGCGCGGCCATGCTCACCTCGGCCGTCACGGCTCCGGCGTAGCCACGGCCGCGGAGGTGGGCCGGGGTGTAGACGGGGTCCACCCGGACCATGCCGCCGACGAGCGAGGTCGCGGCCGCCATCGAGACGGGGGTGCCCTCCGGGCTCTCCCAGAACGTGAAGTGCCTGTCGCCGAAACGCGACTCCTCCCAGGAGCCGGCGTCGATCAAGTCGATGGAGGACTGCTCCCCGACGTCGACACAGAACTCACGGCACCAGCGCACGACGTGGTCCCGGTCCTTACCGTCCGTGAGACGCCCCTGGCCCGCCGGGCGCGGCTGCGGCGGGGTGAGCGCGCCGAGACGGTAGAGACGCGTCCGCCAGAAGGGTGCCGACGCCGCGCCCGTGTGCCGCTGCCACGACTCGGCGAAGGCACCCGCGGTGTCGTGGTCGGCGATGACATTGGCGGGTGAGTGGCCGAGGCCGGCCAGGTGCGCGGCGAGGGTGTCGGTCTGGTCGACGGAGAGAGGCGTGAGGCCCAGGCGGCCGCGGGAAGTGAGATAGAAGATCGCGCGGACCTCGCCCTCTGCCTCCAGTCGACCGAGAACGGCGGCTTCGGCGTCGTGATCGGCCGCCCTGCGCATCCGCAGCTTCTCGATGTCCGTCAGCGGCGTGTTGTGCAGGGCGGCGCGCGAGCACAGGAACTCCCCCGCTCGGGCGAGGAAGTCGTCGACGTCTTGGGTGAGGTGCCAGTCGTCCAGGGCCATGCTTCATGGTCCCGGACGACCTCGGCTCGGGGACCGCTTCCTCAGCAGGTTTCAGCCACGCGCCCTCACCCCGTCCAGCGCGGGCGCGTACCGGTCGCACAAAGAACACTGGCCGGGGTGCAGTTGAGCACGTTTCACGCGCGCGGTCCGGCACCGGCAGCCCGTGCGCGTCACCCGGTCCCGTTCGACGTTCTCACCCGGCAGTCGAAGTCGCCCAGCAGGAGGAGGACGATGTCGCGCGGGTCGGCGGTGAGCGGTCGCGGACGACGTCGGCGTACGACGGTGAGCCAAGACCGCGGACCACCGGGACCGGGCTGCCTGCGTGGTCGGGCCAGCCGGTCAGTTGCCGACGCAGCGTGTCGCGCCGACTCTCACTCGACGGGGTCGAGGCCGCGGGACTACCCGGGCGGCAGGAACACCGCCGGCCAGGCACGCTCGGCGATCAGCTCACGCATGGCCGCGGGAGACGGGGGCGTCAGCCGGTCCCACACCGGCACGACGGGCGCCGTGACGGAAGCCGTGCGGCCAGGAGATCGTCCGCTCGACGACCCGGCGGAAGGTGCCCAGGCGGGTGCCGTGGGGCTCGCCGCGTTCGTCGAAGAGCGGAACCGTCCTGTGGCGACGCCGGCACCCGGGCGTCCGGACGGGTCAGCCCTTGCCGCTGCCGTAGTCGTCGTAGAAGCCCTGCCCGGTCTTGACGCCGAGACGGCCCGCGTCGACGTACCTCTTCAGCAGCTCACGTGGGCCGGCGGGCAGGCCGGGGCGCTCGGCGGCGTAGTGCTCCTCGATGTCCAGGACGACGTCCAGGCCGACATGGTCCATCATCCGGAACGGGCCGGCCGGGGTGCCCATGTTGATCTCCCACATCCGGTCCACATCCTGCGGGGTGGAGACGCCCTCCGCGACCACTTCCAGGGATTCGCGCTTGATGGCCGCCCAGATGCGGTTGAAGATGAAGCCGGTCGACTCCTTCCGCGCCTCGAACGGGAAGACGCCGTACTTGGGCAGCTCCTCCTTGAGGAAGGCGAGCACCGCCGGGTCGGTCTGCCCGTCCGACATCAGGTCGACCGCGTTCTGCACCGGCGGCATGTAGAAGTGCATGTTCACCACCCGCTCGGGGCGGCCGACCCGGTCGATGAACTGGCCGGTGGGATAGGAGGAGGAGTTGCTGGCGAGGATCGCGTCGGGCTCGGCCATGGCGTCCAGGTCGGCGAAGACGCTCTTCTTCAGCTCAAGCCGCTCCGGGACCGCCTCGACGGTCAACCAGGCCCCGGCGAGTGCCTCGGTGAGGTCGTCGGTCACCTCGACCCGCCCCGGTGTGCCGCCCTCGACGCGGCCGGCCACCTCCGCGACGTTCTCCTCGACGTACGCCTTCGCCGCCTCGCCCGCGGGCTGCGACTTGTCGTAGACACGCACCACGCCGCCGCGGGTGGCGAACATCAGCGCGATCCGGCGCCCCAGGGTGCCCGCGCCGATGACGGCCACCGGCCGCTGCTCCACATCGGTGGGAAGGGTGAAACCCATCTGCTGCTCATCTCCTCTGCCACACCACTCGTCGGTGGTGGCTCGTATGGTTGCCAAGAACTGGTTGCTGCCAGGGTCCGGGCCGGGTCACGCTGCGGGCAGCAGGCACAGCCCGGTCAGCGGTGTGCCGAGCGCGGCGACCTCGCGCGGTGGGCGACCGGCGGCCGGGCCGTCGGGCAGCGGGACCTCGCGGATGTGTCCGCCCAGGTCGGCGACGTAGGCCAGGCCCGCCTCGCCGTCGACGGCCAGGCCGATCGCCTCGGAGAAGCCGCCGGCCAGGATCTCGGGGGCGCCGCCCAGGGCGCCCGGGGCGGGCACGGGCGCCCGGTTGAGGGTGTTGCCGTGCGGGGCGGCTCCGCGGTCGGTCCAGTAGAGCCAGTCGCCCTCCAGGTGCAGGTCGATGGGCTCGGGCAGGCCGCTCCACAGCACCTCGATGTCGGTGCGGTGCTCGGCGCTCCGGCCGGTGGGCAGGTCCAGGCCGGCGCGCAGGATGCGGCCCTGGCCGCCCTTGGCCGGGCCCTTCTGCGTCCAGTACAGGTATCCGCGGGCCGGGTCGACGGCGACGCCGACGCACTCGCCCAGCACCCCCTCCGAGGCAGGCGTCACCACGAGGTCGCTCAGGCCGCTGCCGTCCGTGCGGACCCGGCTGACCCGGTGGCCCTCCCGGTCGCCCCAGTACAGCGTGCCGGCGCCGTCCGAGGCCAGTTGCTTGCCGGTCGTCATCGCCCCGGCCGCCACGACGCCGCGCCGGACGTTGCTGTCCGGGCTCCAGGCATGGACGCCGCCGTTGCGCCGGGAGAAGTCGTAGCCGGCCTCGCCCGGCGTGCCGGGATCCACCTCGGGGGCGCCCATCGTGGTCCAGTACACGGTGCCGGACTCCACGACGACACCGTCCGGCGCGGCGCCGGCGTCGTCGACCAGGGTCTGCACCCCGCCGTCCGGGATGCCCACCTTCAGCACGCGCCCCGGGAACGGCTGCAGCACCAGCAGATACCGGCGCTCCGTCCCCGCGCCCGCCGG
This sequence comes from Streptomyces sp. AC627_RSS907, assembly GCF_019049165.1. Taxonomy (NCBI): domain Bacteria; kingdom Bacillati; phylum Actinomycetota; class Actinomycetes; order Kitasatosporales; family Streptomycetaceae; genus Streptomyces; species Streptomyces sp. AC627_RSS907. The sequence goes on along the minus strand of NZ_JAGMUE010000152.1, from coordinate 11,048 downwards.
GCCGGCCCCGGTCACGTCCCCGGTCACTTGAGCCCTCCGTCCCGGACCTCCCAGCCGGCCTCGCCGAACAGGCGCGCCCACGAGATGCCGATGACGCCGGCACCGACGATCGTCACGACCGCCATGAAAATCACCCCAGACGAATCAGGAGAACCAGACAGCCCGGCGGGCCCGACCGCTCACGGGAACCGCTCCCGGCGAACGGGCGCGGGGAAGACGCGAAACCGACCACGCCGAACGGGGCCGGACGGGCGCCCGTGCCTCCGGGCTGTGTACGACGCAGTCCACACCCGCCGACCAAGGTCTGTCCAATATATGATCCATGCATGGAAGATATGGCTGATGATATTGCCCTGTCGCGGCGCCTCCTCGAGCAGTTTCTCGCCGTGGTCAGGGAAGGGCATTTCGGACGGGCCGCCGAGCGGCTCGGCATGAGCCAGCCGCCGCTCAGCCAGTCCATCCAGCGCCTGGAGCGGATGCTCGGCGTGCGCCTGCTGGAACGCGGCCCCGGCGGCGCGAAGCCGACCGCCGCCGGTGAGGTCTTCGCCGCCGACGCGCAGCGGCTGCTCGACCTGCAGACAGCCGCGGTCGCACGGGTGCGCCGGGTGGCCGGTGGTGTCGAAGGCGACATCCGGATCGGCTACGTCAGCCTCCTCAGCCACCTCCACCTGCCCGCGATGCTGCGCACGGTCGCCGAAGAACTCCCGGGGCTGCGGGTGCAGCTGCACCACGGGGCCGCGGAGGCCGTCGCCGACCTGGTGCGCACCGGGGCGCTCGACCTCGCCTTCGTACGCGATCCGGCCCGGCTGCCCGCCGGTCTCGTCAGCACGGTCGTGGCGACCGAGCGCATCCAGGCGGCCGTTCCCGAGACCCACCGCCTCGCCACCGCCGGCGAGATCGCCCTCGCGCAGCTGCGCGACGAGGACTTCGCGATGCCCGACCCGACAGCCCTGCCCGTCCTGGCCGAGCAGGTGCACCTGGCCTGCCACCGCGCGGGTTTCACGCCCCGAGGCCTCGTCCTGGCCGACGACCTGAGCGGCCTGTTCAGCTACGTCGCCGCCGGCCTGTGCGTGAGCCTGCTACCCGAGGGTGTCCAGCACTTCGCCGCCGACGGCGTGACCCTCCTGGCGCTGCGCGGAGACGCCGGACTGCTGGACACCACCGTGCAGGCCATCCGCCGAGCCGACGCCGACCCGACGGTGACCCGCCTGCTGGAGGCGGTCGCCGGCCCGCGGCCCCGACGGACCTGAGCTCGTGCGGAGTGACTCGCTGAGCCGGTTCAGTGCGGAGGGCTCAGGAGCCGACCAGGTCGTCGAGCAGAGCAAAGGCCAATGCGTCAAACGTACGTGCGGCATCGCTGTATGTGTTCACCATCACCACCACCGCCGTTCCGCTCTTCCGCTCGAACGCCGCACAGCTGCTGAAGCCGAAGGTGCCGCCGTTGTGCCAGGTCACCGTCCGGCCGTCGGACGGCGCACGGAAGTGCCAGCCCAGCCCGAGCCGCAGGCCCGTGACGGGATCGGTGAAGTGGTGACGCTGCGTCAGCTCGATCGCGTCCCGCAGCGGCGAGCGCTCCGGATGGAGCTGGGCCGCCAGGTACCGGAGCATGTCGTCGGCGGTGCTGTACATCGAGGTGCCCGCACCGCTGAGGACGCCGTCGCGCCAGTCGGGAACCACCTCCCCGGCCATATGGCCGACGGCCTTGCGTGAGGCCATGTCCGGCCGCAGGGTCGTGGTCGTGTCCGACAAGCCCAGTGGTGCGGCCACCCGGCGCCGCAGCATCGCGTCCACGCCGTCGAAGGCCAGCGCCTGGCCGAGCAGCCCGAAGCCCAGGTTGGAGTACGCGTACGCGCTGCCCGGCTCGTGGCCCAGAGGGGTCTGGGGCAGACCGGCGGCCAGGTCCTCCAGCGTGTAGTGGGCGTACGGGTTGTACGGGTCCGCCCCGGCCAGGAGGTTGGCGGGAAGACTGGGCAGGCCGGAAGAGTGGGTCGCCAGGTCGCGCAGGGTGATCCGCCGGGTCTCACCGCGGGGGACGGCGAACCCGGACGGCAGGCTCAGTGGCGTGGACAGGCGCACCGTGCCCTCGCCCACCGCGCGCGCCAGCGCGGTGGCGGTGAGCGTCTTGCCGATCGAGCCGAGCTGGAAGACGGTTCTGCCGTCGGGGGCGGGGCCGTCCTGACCGGCACCGGCCACATAGCGCCGGCCACCGCGGATCACACCGAACACCGCGGCCGGGGCGCCGGCGGCCAGCGCGCGGTCGAGGTAGGGCCGCACCTGCGCGGCCAGACTGTCCCCGGTCGCCATGGCCCTGCCTGGTATCAGCGCCACACCGGCCGCGGCCGCCACCGAACCCAGCAGCCTTCGTCGGTCCACGGTCCACTCCTTCGTCACCCGGCACGGCGTGCGGATGCGCACGCCGACGCCGAGTCAAGCCGCTACAGCCGCCGACATCAACAGCCGCATCGAGCCGCGCGGCCACACCAAACCCGAGCGGACGCCCGTGGTCAGCATCGGACGATGTGTCACGGTGATGTTCCCAGGTCGGTGAAGCCGCGTGCGGTGACCGGTTCCGTCCGCCGGGCCCTCCGGCCCCGGCGGACGGACGTCGGCTACCGGTGCGCTGCCAGGAACGGCAGGACCACGTCGGCCATCTCGTCGGGTACTTCCTCCGCGAGGTCGTGGCCCGCGTCGAAGACGTGCCCGGTGACGTTGTGGGCCACGAGCCGTGCCTGGTCCTCGTTGCGTGCGCCGATGAAGGCGGAGCCGCCGAGTGCCAGTACCGGGATGTCCAGCTTCTTCCGGGCGGCCTGCCGGTTCTGTTCGGCGTCGGTGAGCATCGCCCGGTAGACGGCGAGCATCGCGCGGATGCCGCCGGGCATGGAATAGCAGCGCACGTACTCCTCGATGGCGTCGGGGGTGGCGGTGTCGGGGTGGCTGCGCTCGTTCTTGATCATGTAGGTGATCAGTTCGCGTTCGTGCCCGGCGATCAGCATCTCGGGGACGTCGGGCTGGAAGTAGAAGCCCAGGTGCCACAGGTGCATGCCGCTGGAGACGTTCTCGGGGGTGAGGGCGGTGTGGTCCTCGAAGCCGAAGCCGGGGAACAGCGCCTCGGCGAAGACGAGGGCGGTGGCGTGGTCACGGTGGCGGGCGGCGAGCTGGTAGCCGATCACCGCGCCCCAGTCCTCGCCGATCACGGCGTAGGTCTCGTGTCCGAGGCGGGCCATCAGCTCGGCGATGTCGTCGCTCATCGTCGCGGAGTCGTAACCGTCCGCGGGGCGGGCGGAGTCGCCGAGACCGCGCAGGTCGGGCACGACGACGGTGTGGTGGGGCGTCAGCTTCGGGACCAGGTGGCGCCAGTGGTAGCCGGTCTTGGGTACGCCGTGCAGCAGTACCACGGCGGGGCCGGACCCGGCCGTCCGGTAGTGCAGGCTCGTTCCGTTGACGGCGGCACGTCCGGTGCGCAGGGACGTGGTGGTGTGGTCGTACATCATGACGTGGTGCTTCCTGTCCTGGACGGGTGTTGGTGGGCTGATGAGGCCGGCAGGCGGCTCGGACCGTCGGAGCTGACGGGGGTGCTGCCGGCGCGACCGGACGGCATTTTCTTTATCGAGCGTTACAGATTCAAGGCATGAAAAACGTCCGGCCGGGGCCGCGGGACCCCTCTCAGTCGAGAGCGGACAGCGCGACCTCCACGAGGGGTTCGAGGGCGTGCGCGTCCGGTGTGATCTTCGAGGAGACCAGCAGCCCGTTGAGGAAGGTGACCAGGAACGCGGCGACCGTGTGCGGGTCGTGTCGCGCCGCGATCTCGCCCCGCTCCCTCGCGATCCGCAGCACCTCGGTCAGCGCCTCCCGGCTCGCGTCCTGCATGTCGCGCACGCTGCGCCGGGTCGCCGCGTCCTGAGGCAGCCGCTCGCAGACGGCGTTGACGGCCAGGCAGCCCTGGCCGCCGTTTCCGACGGCGATGCGGATCCGTTCCGTGAGCAGCGTACGGATCGCCGAGCGGGCGTCCGCCCCCTCCTCCAGACTGCGCAGGGCGGCCGCCGCGAGGGTGGTGCGGTAGTGCTCCAGCGCGGCCCGGTACAGGCCGTCCTTGTCGCCGAACGCGGCGTACAGGGACCCCTGCCCGATCCCCAGGTGCTGGGTCAGGTCGCGCACCGAGGTGGCCTCGTAGCCTCGCGTCCAGAACAATTCCATGGCGCGGCTCACCGCCGCCTCGGTGTCGAACTCCCGGGTCCTTGCCATGCCTCCACCGTAAACGATCTGGATCGATCGCTCAAGAAAGAAGGCTGCGGCCTGACCACGCCCTGTCGCGCAGCGGACGCAGACACCGTGGGCCGCCCGGCCGGCCGCGCGTGTCGGAGCGGCAGGTCGTCAACGGGTGATCTACCAGATCCGTACCGGCCTCTCGTGGCGTGACCTGCCCGAACGCTGCGCCTGGTGATGCGTCCGGGTCAGCGGCATCTCGGCCGGGCCGCACGCCGTCCTCGAACTCCCGGCGAACACCGAGGAGGCGGCGCTGCGCGCAGCCCGCCGCCAGGGGCCGGCCCTCGACGGACTGCGGCCCTACCGTCACCCCGCCAGCACCATGCCGCCCCGCGACGGCCTGGTCATCGGCTACGGCACCCCGCCCGACCACGCCTTCCCCGCCGCCCTGGACGCCCTGTGCCTGGCCCTGCCGGACCCGCCCCGGGACGACCGCCCCGCCCCTGTGCGGCAACCGGTGGCCCGCTGATGACCGGCCCGGCCGGCTCGCAGAGGAACATGGTGCGGCGGGCATGGCCGACGCGCTCTTCGTCGGGGTGGAGAGTTCCTCACTCGCCGTGCCGGCCGGCCTCTTCCCGCCTCATGGCCCGTCCACCGCCCCGGTGGCCGCGGGCCATCCCCTGAGCACGGTCACTCTGTCCAGCAGCGACTGCGGAGGAGTTCCACTCCGCCGCCTTCGAGGTCGTCGTAGTACGTCGTGCGACCGGTCATGGCCGTCGTCAGGGCCAGGGCGGGGCCGGAAACGAGCGGCCGCAGCCGGGGGTGTTCGGCTCGCGTGAGGGTTTCCGCGCGAGCGACGTCAGGGGAACCCGTGGGGGGCGGTTGGCGGAGCCGGCCAAAGAGCCGGGTCTCGGCGTAGTCGCGTTGTGTCCGGTTTGTGATCATCCGAGGCCGAGGAGTGCGCGGGGCCACCGGGGATCGCGGGCGTTGCGTCGCAGGCCCGCGATGCACCGTGGGAGCACAGCGGTCCCTCACAGCGGGTCGCCGCAACTCCTACAGGTGTCTTCGCCATCCTCGTACATAACGCCGCAGCAGTACGTGGGCCCGCCGCTGACTTCAGCACAAGCGCTGCACATCTGGGACTCGTCGTCCCAGTCAGTCGCGTTCTCGACGGGATCGTCACACCCTGTACAGACAAGCGCTGTCACCGCGCCTCAACCCAGCAATCGGAGGAGGTGAACGGAGAGCAGTAATCGCTGTCGTGTCGCTCGGAGTAGTCGCTCATGTTGGCTGTCGGCTTACCACAGTTCGGACACATGGGGTGTTCACCCGGACATGTGCGATTGTTGTGCCCACCGAGTCCACACACCCTGCATGCCATGACGACAGAGTAGATGAACCTCAGCCGTCGGACTCAGGGCTTCGGCAAAGACTGGATGACGTCCGGTTTGTGATCACGCGAGGCCGAGGAGCGCGAGGGGGCGGCAGGCGTTGCGTGCGTTGCGGCGGAGGCCGTGTCCTTGATGCCGCCCAGCCGCGTGGCGCCGATGGCGAGATGGCGCCAGGTCGCCATCGCCCGGGGTGCATTGCCTGTCCGCAGTTGGGAGGCGTCCTCGGCGAAGGTGGTGTCGCGGACGTGGTGCAGTGCCTCGGTCTTCCAGTGGTCCCGGACCAGTTGTGCGAGCCGGGCGAGGACGGCCTGCTCGGCGGTCAGGCTGGTCACCGCGTAGACGGTGGTGATGGTGGTCTTGCCCGCGCGGACCGCGGCGATGAACCGGGTGACGGTGTCCTGGGAGGCCACCGCGTCGTCCAGCACCGTGGAGTCCAGTGCCCGCCGGTACTTGCCGCGCAGGACCCCGGTGGCCTGCACGACCTCCCGCACGGCCTCGGAGACCCGGTCGGGCCGGGCGGAGCGGGACAGACGGCGACGGAAGTAGGCCAGCAGCGACGGAGCGAACGACATGTCGTGCAGGCCCAGCCCGCACGCGGCCTTCCACCGCAGGTCACACCGCAGCTCCTGGACCGTCTCGAAGTCCGGCAGCCCGCGCAGGGCCTGCAGTGTGATCGCCGCGGCCAGGATCTGCGTCTGCGGCGGCATGCTCGGTCGCCCGTTCGCCGAGGGGTACATGTCCGCGAACATCTCCGCCGGGAAGCGCACCACGGTGCTCGGTCAGGAACGCGAACACACCCCGGCCGGGATCAACTCCCGGCAGGTCTCCCACACATCCGGCCCGACCGGCTCCCCCCGGCCCATTCCCCCATCACCACGAAAATGAGTCCGGCCCCTCCGCTCACGCGGGCCAGAACCCCAAGATCCTGATGAGCCTTCTAGCCGGACACGGGTGTCAGCTGCTCATGCGCCCACTCGGCGAAGGTGGTGACCGGGATGCCCAGCTCCCGGGCGAACTCGGGCCGGGCGGGCTGGAGGACCGCGTTGTTCCACTCGTGTCCGGCTCCCCACGTCGGCATGCCTGCGGCGAGGGCCTCTTCCAGGCTCATGGAGGGTGCGGTCACGGGCACGCTCCAGGCGGCGGACAAGGTCTGCGCGATCTGCTCCATCGTGCGCAGGTCACCGGCCAGTTCCAGTTCCACCCGGTGGAACCGGTCAGGGTCTCGAAGGGCGTGCGCCGCAGCCGTGCCGATGTCCCGCACGGCCACCAGGGCCAGTTCGGTCTCCGGTTTCAGTACCGTCAGCAGTCCGCCGCGCGGCCCCTTGGGTGCCAGCAGGGGCAGGTTCTCCATGAAGAAGGCGGGCTTGATCACCGTCCAGCGGGCAAAGCCCGCACCCCGCACCGCCTCCGTGATCGCCTGCTTGGTGTGGAAGTAGTCCGCCATCGCCGCCCAGCGGCCCTCGGCCCAGCCGGCGACCCGGGTGTGCTCACCGACTCCACTGGTCGAGGACTGCACGAACTGCCGTACTCCCGCAGCCTTCGCCGCGTCCACCAGGTTGGTGGCCTGGGCGAGCTCGCCCGCGAAGTCCACGCCGGTCTCGGTCATGGGCGGCCTCTGCACCGAGAACACCGCGCGGACCCCTTCGACCACCGGGCCGAGGGAGGCCCGGTCGGAGAGATCCGCCCGCACCAACTCGGCGCCCAGCGCCTCGATCGCTCGGGCGGACTTCGACCGCGGATCGCGTACGAGTGCACGTACGGGCACCTCGGCGGCCAGGAGTGCGCGGGCCGTGGCCCCGCCTTGCTGGCCGGTGGCTCCGGTGACCAGGACGGTACCGCTGTTGCTGGGCATGGTTGCCGCTCCTCACGAGCCGGAGAAAGAAAACGGCGGGGCCCGCCGCTTTGCCTGCCGCTAAGATATGGCGGGGCCCGCCGTTTAGCAATGAGGAGATCATGACCGGTCAGCGCTCGGACGCCCGACGCAACTACCAGCGCATCCTCGCCGTCGCCGAAGCCGAGGTCGCCGCGCACGGCGCCGAGGCATCCCTGGAGCAGATCGCCCGCACCGCAGGCGTCGGTTCGGCGACCGTGCGCCGTCACTTCCCCACCCGCCGTGCCCTGCTCGAAGCCGTCTTCCAGGAGCGCATCGAGGGCCTGTGCGAGCGCGCCCACCGGCTCAGTGCGACCGAGGACGGCCGCACGGCCCTCCTGGAGTGGCTCCACGCCCTCGTCCTCTACGCCGTCTCAGCCCGCGGATTCGCCAACACCCTCAGCTACGAGCCTCCCGCCGAGGAATCCTCCCCGCACTCCTGTGGCAACAGAATCGCAGCGGCCGGAACCCCCCTGCTCCAGCGGGCCATTCGCGACAAGGCGGTCGCACCGCACGTCACCTTTCACGACCTGCTGACCCTCGCCGTCGGCATCGCCCTGGCCACCGAGCACCACAAGGACCCCGAGACCCAGGCCGACCGCCTCTTCCGCCTCGCTGTGGAAGGGCTCAGCCCTGAGCACGGCATCGCTGGGGTATCCGGGAGCTAGGGATCTTCGGTACTGGTGACAGGAAGTCTGCCGAACGCTCGTCGTTCAAGGAAGCCGTTGCCCTGACGCTCACGGAGCTGGCCCGCCGGGGGATGGCCCTCGCGCCGGCGCCGTGGAGGACATGACCGAGACGCAGATCACCACCGTTTCCGAGCGGCTCCGCATCCAGGTGCGGTCCGCCTGGCGGGTACTTCGACGCCTCCGCCACGGCCGACCGCCTCGCCGAGAGCAGGGCCTCCTGCGAGGAGAGCGGCAGCGAGAAGGACGCCGGGCGGGCACCGATGCCGCCGCCCGACAATCCGGAGCTCGCCCTGGTCCTGGCCGGGGTGCCGGACTCTCTGGCGCAGACCGGCGGCGACCTGTACGCGGTCATCGTCAACGTGGCCGTCAACGCCTGGATGGCCGGCCACATCCACGGCGAGGACGGCTGCATCGGATGCGACGGCAGCCGCGGCCCGGCCGGACACGACTGGGAAGCCCGGATGCGCACCATCACCGAGCTGCAGCCGGACGTCACCAAGTGGTGCGACCGCGACGTGCGGACCCGCGCCGTCAACGATGCGGGCTACGCCGTCACCCGCCGCTGCTGTCAGCGAGCCGGGACCGCTTGTCCGGGCTCGCTCGCGTACCGGGATGACGTCACGCCTGGAGCGTCATGTCCAACGCTGGGCGGCGGGGGGCCGGTACGACGGTGCCGTCCTGCTCGGCGGAAAGCGTCTGCTCGACGAACTCCCTCACGAGCGTCGCCGTCTCAGCGACCGTGACGTCCTTCGTCCACGTCGCCCGTGCCACCAGAAGGACAGCTCGAATCGGTACGCGCCATGGGCGTGCCCCACGTGCGCGATCCACGGCACGTGCCGTGCCTGCATCGGCGGGAGCGGATGATCTGGCGTTCCGTCCCCTCCACGGGCATCCGGGCGAGGGCGGCGTGGTTCCGGACGGGCAGGATGCGGCGCTCCAGGTATCCGCTTCACTCCAGCAGGTGCGAGGCGGCTCTGTAGGAAGGGTCTGTCAAACGAGCGGTGTAACACCGAGAAAATCGAGCTGTTGGACGGTTGGATGTAAGCCCTCAGGGGGTGCGGGCGTCGTAGCTTTCCCGGTTTGCGAGGACCTCGGCCATGTGTGTCTGCGCCCAGTCTCTGAGCCCGCGCGTCATGTGGTGGAGTGAGAGGCCGAGGTCGGTCAGCTCATAGGAGACGGTGACAGGGACGGTTGGCGTCACGGTACGGGTGAGCAGACCATCCTGCTCCAGCGACCGTAGCGTCTGGGTCAGCATCTTCTGGCTGACCCCGGCCAGAAGACGAGAGATCTCGGAGTAACGCATCGCCTTCGGAGCGTCCGGGTGTGCTGCACCGGGCTGGCCAGAGCTGTTGTCGCCGCCCAGCGCACACAGGACCAGAACGACCCACTTGTCCGAGATTCGGTCGAGCAGCTGCCGGCTGGGGCACCCTGCCAGGAACGCGTTGTACTCCACCTTGGCCTGAGCCCTCTTCTGGGCCGCCTTCATCGTCGTCACTGATCGCACCTCTCACCGATGGGTGGGTTACGCACTTCCAAGTGCCTACTTCCCGACAGGAAGTTTCTCTCCAATGCTGATGCAGGGAGGCAGCAGGCGCCACCCCCAAGTGCACGACGAAAGGCAACAGGATGAGCACACCCTCCATCTCTCTTCCCGGCGGAACCCGGACTCTGGGTGACCTGACCGTCACCCGGTTCGGCTACGGCGCCATGCAACTGGCCGGCCCGTGGGTCATGGGGCCGCCCACCGATCGCGAGGGTGCCCTGGCCGTTCTTCGTGAAGCGGTCGACCTCGGTATCACCCACATCGACACCAGCGACGCCTACGGGCCGGGCGTCACCAACGCGTTGATCCGCGAGGCACTGCACCCCTATCCCGAGTCGCTGCACATCGTGACCAAGGTGGGCGCGACCCGTGACGAACAGGGTGGCTGGCCCACGGCCCGGCGACCCCAAGACCTGCGCCGTCAGGTCCACGACAACCTCAAGTCCCTCCGGCTCGACGTACTCGACCTGGTCAACCTCCGACTCGGCAACGCGGAAGGTCCCCAGCCCGGCTCGCTCGCCGAGGCGTTCGAGACGCTCGTGGAACTCCAGCAGCAGGGCTTGATCCGCCACCTCGGGGTCAGCAACGCCACCGATGAGCAGGTCACCGAGGCACAGAGCATCGCGCCGATCGTGTGCGTGCAGAACCTGTACAACCTCGCCCACCGCCATGACGACAAACTCATCGACCGGCTCGCCGCCGAAGGCGTCGCGTACGTGCCCTTCTTCCCCCTCGGGGGCTTCACCCCGCTTCAGTCCTCGGCGCTCTCGGCGGTCGCCGCTCGATTGAAGGCGACACAGATGTCCGTCGCACTGGCCTGGCTGCTGCAGCGATCACCGAACATCCTGCTCATCCCCGGCACGTCATCGACGGCACACCTGCGCGAGAACATCGCCGGCGCGGGGCTCTCCCTCTCTCATGAGGACTTGATCGAGCTGGACGACATCGGCCACTGAACGCCCCGTAGCTGAACGGCCCACAAGGCACGGCCGAAGCCACCGTTCAGGTTTCGGCCCCGGTCACCTTCGCGCGACCGGGGCCGGAGCAGGACGACTCGCCCTCACCTGGTTGACTTCAGATCATCGACCGTCAGGAACTTGTGTCCACCGGCGGTGGCAGCTGACCCCGCGTCAGTGGCCGGGTATGCGTCGAGGTCTCCGAAGAAGGGGGTTCCTAGGCCGTGTTTTAGGTCGGGATTCTGATCCACGCCTCGTGCTGTGATGATCACGTTGTGGGGCGTGGGGATCTTTCTGATGAGCAGTGGTCTGTGTTGGAGTCGTTGCTTCCTGCGGCGGGTGTGAGTCGCAGGTCGCCGGGTCGTCGGCGGCTGGTGGACGGTGTTCGGTGGCGGG
>NZ_JAGMUE010001503.1:0-553 GCF_019049165.1 Streptomyces sp. AC627_RSS907 | reverse complement strand
CTGCAAGCCGACCTCATCAAGAACAAGGTCGCCAAGTCGGACGGTGACGGCGGCTACGTGAGAGACGAGTACGTCACCGCTGGCTTCCTCGGCTTCGCGCCCGCCACGGGCGTCGTCCAGCAGTCCTTCGGCGAGTCCGTCGAGCGCATGGGCGACATGGTGGAATCCGGCGTCGAGTCGCTGGTGGCGCTGCCGTCCAAGATCCCCGACCTGTGGAACGCCGCCTTCGGTGACGCCGAGCGCGAGCCCGACTCGCCGATGGGCGTGGTGGGCGCCGCACGCGTCGGCGGCGAGGTGTTCAATCTCGACATTCCGCCGGAGCAACAGGTCGCCACGATGCTGTTCCTGGTGGCGGGCTTCAACCTGTCGCTGTTCCTGTTCAACATGCTGCCGCTGCTGCCACTGGACGGTGGGCACATCGCGGGCGCGCTGTGGGAGTCCGTACGGCGCAAGACGGCGCGCGTCTTCCGCCGCCCCGACCCGGGCCCCTTCGACGTCGCCAAGCTCATGCCGGTCGCGTACGTCGGCGCCGGAATCTTCATCTGCTTCACCC
>NZ_JAGMUE010001502.1:0-756 GCF_019049165.1 Streptomyces sp. AC627_RSS907 | reverse complement strand
GTCCACGACCCGTCCGTGCTGCTGCTCGACGAGCCGTTCAACGGCATGGACCCGCGCCAGCGGATGCAGCTCATGGACCTGTTGCGACAGATGGGCGCCGAGGGGCGCACCGTGCTGTTCTCCTCGCACATCCTCGAGGAGGTCGAGCAACTGGCCGCGCACATCGAGGTGATCGTCGCCGGTCGGCACGCCGCGTCGGGCGACTTCCGCAAGATCCGCCGGCTGATGACCGACCGCCCGCACCGCTACCTGGTGCGCTCCAGCGACGACCGTGCGCTGGCCGCCGCGCTGATCGCGGACGCCTCCACGGCGGGCATCGAGGTGGACGCCGCGGAGGGCGCGCTGCGCATCCAGGCCGTCGACTTCAACCGGTTCACCGAACTGCTGCCGCGCGTCGCCCGCGAGCACGGCATCACGCTCCTCACGGTCTCGCCTTCGGACGAGTCCCTGGAGAGCGTCTTCTCCTACCTCGTCGCGGCATAACGCAAGGAGCCCTCAGCGATGTACAACCCCACGGTCGCCCGGCTCACCTACCGGGCGTTGCTCGGCCGGCGCCGCGCGCTGATCCTCTTCTCGCTGCCCGCGCTGCTGATCGTGATCTCGATCGCGATCCGGCTGATGACGGGCGCCGACGACGCCACCGCCGACGCGATCCTGGGCGGCTTCGCGCTGTCCGTGATGGTCCCGCTCATCGGCGTCATCGCGGGTACCGGCGCCATCGGCCCGGAGATCGACGACGGTTCGGTGGTGTACCTG
>NZ_JAGMUE010001501.1:0-609 GCF_019049165.1 Streptomyces sp. AC627_RSS907 | reverse complement strand
GCACAGGAGTCACCGACGTGCAGGACCAGCCGCGCGGCACCGACCCGGTGGACCGCCTCGACCCGGTGGTCCTGCACCACGTCGTCAACACACTCGGCTGGCCCGATCTGCGGCCTCTACAGAAGGCCGCCGTAGGCCCGCTGATGGACGGCGAAGACGCCATCCTGCTCGCGCCGACCGCCGGTGGAAAAACCGAGGCCGCCGCCTTCCCCCTGCTCTCCGCCATGCGGGAGAACCGGTGGACCGGCATCTCGGTGCTCTACCTCGCCCCGCTCAAGGCGCTCCTGAACAACCTGGTGCACCGGGTCGACAGCTACGCCCAGTGGCTGGGCCGCCGAGCCGCCCTGTGGCATGGCGACACCGGAGAGTCCGTACGTCGCCGTATCCGCACCGAGTCCCCCGACTTCCTGCTCACCACCCCTGAGTCGCTCGAAGCGATGCTGATCAGCGTCAAGACCGACCACGCCCGCATGCTGGGAGGCGTACGGGCTGTCGTCGTCGACGAGGTGCACGCCTTCGCAGGGGACGACCGCGGCTGGCACCTGCTCGCCGTACTGGAACGCCTGGAGCGGCTGACCGGCCGTCGCATCCAGCGCGTCGGCCTCTCCG
>NZ_JAGMUE010001500.1:0-655 GCF_019049165.1 Streptomyces sp. AC627_RSS907 | reverse complement strand
GCCTACCACTTCCACTGGTCGCTCGACCAGATCCTCGACCTGGAACACGCCGACCGGCTCCGCTACGTCCACCAGATCGCCCGGCTGAACGGGCAGTGAACCGCGCCGTACGAGGGGGAGGGACGACCGCCTGATGGGATTGCTGTCCCGGCTGTCTCGACTGACCGGCCTGGGCCGCGCCGCCTCGGCCGGGAGCGCGTCGCCCGAGCCCCCGGCTGCCCCGACCTCCGGCGCCACCCCGGGCCACGGCGCCGTCGGGCGCGGGTCCGGCGGTCAGGCGTGGCGCGACCTGCCGCCGCTGCAACGGACCGTGGGCGCCGCGCCCCTGGTCGCCGACCCGGAACCGTTCCACGCCTCGCTCGGCACCTGGCAGGACGCCTCGTTGAGCACGCCGCTCGGCCACCTCGTCAGCCCCGACGCGCCCGCCGGACTCGGCCACGACCTCGCCACCACGACCGGGCCCGGGACCACGGAGCCCGACCCCCCGGACACCTCGACCACCCCGGCCACATCGGCCTCGTCGGGCGCGGGCCACGACACGGCCTCCGTACGCCACTTCGCGCCCGACCCGACGGGCCACGCCGTCTCGACCGGCCCGGCCGAGTCGCGGGCGGCGGTCCAGCGCGCGTGGACCCAGCCGACCCAGCCGCTGACC
>NZ_JAGMUE010001499.1:0-607 GCF_019049165.1 Streptomyces sp. AC627_RSS907 | reverse complement strand
CCATACGCCGGCTGACCCTGGCCGTAGGGCCGCGCCGGGTCCTGCTCGTGTGGCGGGTGCTGGCCCTGGCTCGCGACCGCCCCGGCACCCTGCCCGGGGGCCGGCTCCGGGGCGACCGGAGGCTGCGCGCCGCGCGGTGGCTGGAGCCCGTAACTCGTGGGCTCGTTCGCCCGTCCCCCATGGTTATTCATGGGTTAATCATTACCTCGCGCCAGTGGCGCGTTTCCACCGACCTCGGGCGGGTGCGGCCGATGGTGACCAAGCCGTTGCCCCCCGCGTCAGTTACCGCCACCGGGGCGATCGAAGGTATCCACAGCGGTAGCGAAATGTCGCCTACCTTCGCCTTTTTCCGCTACGGAGGCCGATACCCACACGTCGCACATCCGGCCCCCTCGTCCCCACTGAGGTCGTACGTCCGCCGCGCCCCGCCGTCGTCTTGCGCCCCGTGCCAGGTGAACTCTCCCAGCGCGGGGTGCTTGGGCTGGGCCACGGCGCGTGCCTCGCGGAGCGTGCGCTCGCGCCGCACCTGGGCGTCGAGCGCGGACAGGCCCTCGTGCAGGTGCAACTCCATCACCTCGCGGGGGCGCGCCGCTACGCGCCCGCAACA
>NZ_JAGMUE010001498.1:0-588 GCF_019049165.1 Streptomyces sp. AC627_RSS907 | reverse complement strand
TCCTGATGCTGTCCTCGAACAACATCCTCAAGCCCGCCGACGGCCGGCCGGTGACGATGCCGACCCAGGACATGGTCCTCGGTCTGTTCTTCCTCACCACCGACGAGGCGGAGCGCGAGGTCATCGGCGAGGGCCGGTCCTTCGGCTCGACCGCCGAAGCGATCATGGCGTTCGACAACCGGGAGCTCTCGCTCCAGGCCAAGGTGGACATCCGCTTCCCGGTCGGCACCATGCCGCCGCGGGGCTGGACCCCGCCGGAGCCGACGGAGGACGAGCACGGCGAGCTGACCCGGCCGTACCAGCCGGGTGACAGCTTCCGGCTGACCACCTCGCTGGGCCGCGCGCTCTTCAACGAGCTGCTGCCCGAGGACTACCCGTTCGTCGACTACTCGGTGGGCAAGAAGCAGCTCTCCGAGATCGTCAACGACCTGGCCGAGCGCTACCCCAAGGTCATCGTGGCGGCGACGCTGGACAACCTGAAGGCGGCCGGCTTCCACTGGGCCACCCGCTCGGGCGTGACCGTCGCGTTCTCCGACATCCTCGGCCCGCCGGAGAAGCCGGCGATCCTGGACGAGTACGAGGCGAAGG
>NZ_JAGMUE010001497.1:0-618 GCF_019049165.1 Streptomyces sp. AC627_RSS907 | reverse complement strand
TCGGTCTCCCGGTCGGTCAGCCGGGGCGCGCCCGGCTCGTCGGTGCTGGCCGGGGTCGGGTCGGTGGCCAGGCGCCGGTACTCGCCGAGCACCAGGCCCGCGAGACCGGGCGTGAACACCGCGTCGCCGGCGGCCGTGCGGCTCACCGCGTCCAGGAGTTCGGCGGTCGACGCCGACTTCACCAGGTAGCCGGTGGCGCCCGACTTCACGGCCTCCAGCACGTCCGCGTGCTCGCCGCTGGCCGACAGGACCAGCACCCGCAGCGCCGGGTCGGCGCCCACCAACTCCTGGCACACCCGCACCCCGGGCAGCCCCGGCAGGTTGAGGTCGAGCACCAGCACGTCGGGTCGCGCGGCGGTCGCCCGGCGCACCGCCTGCGGCCCGTCGCCGGCGGTCGCCACCACGTCGAACCCGGCTTCCGCCAGGTCACGGGCGACCGCCTCCCGCCACATCGGATGGTCGTCCACCACCATCACCCGTACGGCCGCTGCCTCGCTCATGACGCGTCCTTCCTCCCCCGTGGGACTCTCAACTCCACCTCGGTGCCCTGCCCCGGCACCGAGTCGAGGACGGCGCTGCCGCCCAGGCCTCGCAGCCGCCCCCGGATCGACTGGGCGA
>NZ_JAGMUE010001496.1:0-614 GCF_019049165.1 Streptomyces sp. AC627_RSS907 | reverse complement strand
GGTCACGGCAGAGGAACTGATAGCCAAGATCGCCGCGTCGGACACGCAGCAGCTTTCCGGCTCGGTGAAGATCAGCACTGACCTGGGCATTCCCGGCCTCTCGGCCGGCTCGTCGCTGGGTGGAATGGGCGGCGGCCAGCACGGTGGCGAGGACGGCGACGAGGCGTCCGCGGCGCCGCTGTCCAAGCTCACCGAGCTGGCGGCGGGCTCGCACACCCTGCGCATCGCGGCGGACGGCCCGGAGAAGCAGCGCGTCTCGATCATCGAGGACGCCGCCGAGTACAGCCTGATCCGCAACGGTGACCAGGTCTGGGCGTACGACAGCGGCAGCAACTCGGTCTACCACGCCACCGCTCCCCAGCAGGAGCGTTCCCACGGCAAGGGCAAGCACGAGGAGCGGCTGCCGAAGGACCTGACCGACGCCACTCCGCAGGAGCTGGCCAAGCAGGTCCTGGCCGGGGCGGACAAGACCACGTCCGTCACGGTGGACGGCACGGCGAAGATCGCCGGTCGCGACGCGTACCAGCTCAAGCTGACCCCGAAGGGCGACACCACGGTCGGCTCCATCCGGATCGCCGTGGACGCGGACAACGGTGTCCCGCTCAAGTTCACGC
>NZ_JAGMUE010001495.1:0-569 GCF_019049165.1 Streptomyces sp. AC627_RSS907 | reverse complement strand
GACCAGGCCCGCGTCGGTCACGTCGAGCACGCCGAGGTCGGTGATGACGCGGTGCACGCACCGAGCGCCGGTCAGTGGCAGGGTGCAGCGCTCGACGATCTTCGGGCTGCCGTCCTTGGCGAGGTGGTCGGTGAGCGCGATGACCCGGCGGGCGCCGTGCACCAGGTCCATCGCCCCGCCCATGCCCTTGACCAGCTTGCCGGGCACCGACCAGTTGGCCAGGTCGCCCGCGGCCGAGACCTGCATGGCGCCGAGCACGGCCACGTCGATGTGCCCGCCACGGATCATGCCGAAGGAGAGCGCGGAGTCGAAGAAGGCGGCGCCCGGCAACACCGTCACCGTCTCCTTGCCCGCGTTGACCAGGTCGGGGTCGACGTCGTCGGGCGCGGGGTAGGGGCCCACGCCCAGGATTCCGTTCTCCGAGTGGATCACCACGTCCACGCCGGCCGGCAACAGGCCGGGGATGAGCGTGGGCAGCCCGATCCCGAGGTTGACGTACGCCCCGTCACTCAGCTCGGCGGCGGCTCGCGCCGCCATCTGTTCGCGCGTCCAGGCCATGCGCCTCACAC
>NZ_JAGMUE010001494.1:0-583 GCF_019049165.1 Streptomyces sp. AC627_RSS907 | reverse complement strand
CGGCCCGCACCCCGCGTGGGAGCTGACCGTCGGTGACCTGCAGGACAACCTGTCGGACACCGACGTGGACCGGGTCATCCTCGACATGCTCGCCCCGTGGGAGTGCCTGGAGGCCGTCTCCAAGGCCCTGGTGCCCGGCGGCATCCTGTGCGCGTACGTGGCCACCACGACCCAGCTCGCCCGCACCGTCGAGGCGATCAGGGAGCACGGGACCTTCAACGAGCCCTCCGCCTGGGAGACCATGGTCCGCACCTGGCACGTGGAGGGTCTGGCCGTGCGCCCCGACCACCGCATGATCGGGCACACCGGCTTCCTGCTCACCGCGCGCCGCCTGGCCGACGGCGTCGAGCCGCCGCTGCGCCGCCGCCGCCCGGCCAAGGGCGCCTACGGCGAGGACTACACCGGCCCCGGCCGGGGTCAGTCCGGCGGCGCCACGAGCGCGTCGGACAGCCCGACCACCGAGCCCCCCGCCACGAGCGAGTAACCGCCACCGCACGGCACCCCGGTCTCGCTCCGGCACCACCCGTAACCCGTACGTCCCGCGCACCACGCGCCACCGTACGCAGCGCGAACCACCCGGCGC
>NZ_JAGMUE010001493.1:0-661 GCF_019049165.1 Streptomyces sp. AC627_RSS907 | reverse complement strand
GGCGGAGACCCAGTACTCGGCGTGCTCGAACGCGTAGCTGGGCAGGCCCATGCGGCGTGGCGGGGTCGTACCCCACAGGCCGGCGAACGCGGCCGGCTCGTGGCCCTGGCAGTAGGACCGGGCCAGCTCGGTCAGCGGGCCGGGCCCCCGGTCGCCGGCGGCCTCGGCGGCCAGCTCGCGCAGCGCGCGGGTCTCGGCGGCGCTCGGGGTGAAGTCGCGCGGCGCGGTGCCGCGGACCACCTCGGGCCCGTCGTGTCCGTCGGCCGCCCGGCGCAGCGCGGCGACCGCCTCAGCGCGGTCCCGTACGACGAGGGCACAGCGGCGCGCGAAGTGGTGCCGGCCGGCGAGCAGGGTGTGGCTGACCGAGGCCATGACGCCGGGGCCGACGTCGGCCGGCAGCGCGGCCAGGTGGTCGGCCAGGTTGGCGAGCTGGCGGGAGAGCGCCGCCTCGGTCTTGGCGGAGCACACCAGCAGGTGCCAGGGCGCGGCGGGCTGGTCGCCGAGGCGGGCCACCTCGTCGCGCGCGGTGCCGTGGCTCTCGATGACGACGTGCGCGTTGGTGCCGCTGAAACCGAACGAGCTGACCGCGGCGCGGCGCGGCTGCCCCGCCCCCTCGGGCCAGGTGTGCGCCTCGCGGCTGATGTAGAAGGGGCTCTCGGAC
>NZ_JAGMUE010001492.1:0-664 GCF_019049165.1 Streptomyces sp. AC627_RSS907 | reverse complement strand
GAGTTCGCCCGCCTCCTCGGCGGTGTTGGCGATGAGCCGGTCGGCGGCCCGGACGATCTGCGTCTCGCCGATGACGCGGGCGGCGGGTTCGGGGGTGTCGCCGGCGGCGAGCGCGGCGTTCTTGACCTTGGCCATGGTGTGCATCGCGTGCACGAGCGGGGTGCCCCAGCGCTGGGCGGCGAGCCAGCCGACGTGGCCGGAGAGCCAGTAGTGGGAGTGGACGAGGTCGTAGTGGCCCGGGCGGTGGCCGGCCCAGACCTGCATGACGCCGTGCGTGAAGGCGCAGAGCTGCGCGGGCAGGTCCTCCTTGGCCAGCCCCTCGTACGGGCCCGCGTCCACGTGCCGGACGAGGACGCCGGGGGCCAGTTCCACGGTGGGCGGCAGGGCGCCGGTGGTGGCGCGGGTGAAGATCTCCACCTCGATGTCGATGGCCGCGAGCCGCCTGGCCAGCTCGACGATGTACACGTTCATGCCGCCCGCGTCGCCGGTGCCCGGCTGGTGCAGCGGCGAGGTGTGGACGCTGAGCATCGCTATCCGGCGTGGCACCGAGCGCCCGAACGTCCGGGGACGCCGGGCCGCCGCCCTGCTCAGCAGGCCACTGCGCGGCTTCGGAAGCGGCGACCGGGAGCCTTGCCGAGGTGCGTACTGACTCACCGCGCGTGGC
>NZ_JAGMUE010001491.1:0-560 GCF_019049165.1 Streptomyces sp. AC627_RSS907 | reverse complement strand
CCGCCCAGTCCACCAGCGAACGCGGGTCATCGGGGGCGACGTGGCCGCTGACGACGGTGAACTCGTGGGCCACGCCGCGGTGCGTGACGGGTATGCCGGCGGCGCCGGGAACGCTGATGGAGCTGGAGATTCCGGGCACCACCGTGCACGGAATCCCGGCCTCGGCGAGCGCCTCGGCCTCCTCCATGCCACGGCCGAAGACGAACGGGTCGCCGCCCTTGAGGCGTACCACCGCCTTGCCCGCCCTGGCGTGCTCGATGAGCGCCGCGTTGATGGCCTCCTGGGCCATGAACCTGCCGTACGGGATCTTCGCGGCGTCGATCACCTCGACGTGCGGGGGCAACTCGTCCAGCAGGTCGCGCGGGCCGAGCCGGTCGGCGATGACCACGTCCGCGGCGGCCAGCAGGCGCCGGCCGCGCACGGTGATCAGGTCGGGGTCGCCGGGACCGCCGCCCACCAGCGCGACCCCGGGCAGCGGCGCCCCGGCGTCCGTCGCGGTGGCCGCGGTGACCTGGCCCTCGGCGGCGAGGCGGTGGTGCGGGGCGGCCAGGGTGCCGTCC
>NZ_JAGMUE010001490.1:0-654 GCF_019049165.1 Streptomyces sp. AC627_RSS907 | reverse complement strand
ACGGCGGGCCACATCACCCGACACACCCATACCCACTTCGACCTGCCCGCCACCCACACCACCACCGACGGCGCGCGATACGCCTTCGCCTACGACACCGAACTGCGCCTGACGTCCGTCACCAACCCCCAAGGTCGGACGTGGACCTACGCGTACGACGCGGCCGGCCGTCTGACGACGGAGACGGACTTCAACGGCCGTCGCACGTCGTACGCACACGACGCGGCGGGACGACTCACGGCACGCACCAACGGAACCGGGGAGACGATCCGCTACGTGCGGGACGCGCTGGGCCGCACCGTCGCGGCGCACCCGGACGGTGAGCGCCCCGGCGTCACGTACGCCTATGACGCGAGTGGCCGACTCCTGCGCGCCCGGAACGCGGACACGGACCTGCGTCGAAGCTACGACGCGGCAGGCCGCCTCCTGACCGAGACGGTCAACGAGCTTACGACGCGCTACGCCTACGACGCGGCGGGCCGTCGCACCTCGCGTACCACCCCGTCAGGGCTGGTCTCGCAGTGGACGTACGACCCGGCGCAACGTCCCGCCACGCTCACCACGGCCGGCCACGAACTGCGCTTCACCCACGACGCGGCAGGACGCGAGATCTCGCGCGCGCTCGGCGGGGAAGTCGCCCTCACCCAACGTTGG
>NZ_JAGMUE010001489.1:0-733 GCF_019049165.1 Streptomyces sp. AC627_RSS907 | reverse complement strand
CCCTTACCCGTCCACTCACCTGACGACGCACGGCGCCGCACTGGGCGCCGATGTCCGAGGGGTAGCCGAGTTCGACGGCGACCCGCACCCGGGCCTCGCCGCGCAGCCCGTCGCGGGCCGGCCGGTCGCGCACCGCGACGGCGGCCTGCGGTGGCTTGCCACCGGCCCCGCGTACCTCCCGCGCGTCACCGAGCGCCTCCCGGGCCGCCTGCGAAGCGATCTTCGCGATGACCCGGTCGGCGATCCGCGTCGAGCCGCGTTCACCCGATCGCACCACGCGGCCTCACCGCCGTCGGCCGTCGCGCTCGCGGGGGCGGAAGAAATCGCCCAACTCCAGATCTCCGTCGAGGAACTTGCCTGCCACGAACCCGATCAGGCCCAGCGCCGCCACCAGGAGAAAGGCCCCGAAGCCGCCGAAGTATCCGGCGAAGCCCAGTGCCATCCCGGCGGCCAGGCCGACCACGGCCATGCTCATCGTGTACTCCCTTGCCTCCACCGCGCCCGGTCGGTCCACTCCGGCTACTGGAGCCGCGAGTCGGACTCGTCGTCCTGCTCGTCAGGCAGTTTCACATCACTTACCACGATGTTGACCTCGACCACCTCAAGGCTGGTCATCCGCTCGACCGCGGAGATGACATCCTCCCGCACGCCGCGCGTGACGTCGCCGATGGAGACGCCGTAATCCACCACGATCTCCAGGTCCAGCGCCGTCTGCACCTCGCCGACCTCGGCC
>NZ_JAGMUE010001488.1:0-642 GCF_019049165.1 Streptomyces sp. AC627_RSS907 | reverse complement strand
GCGACCTCCACCGCGCGGGTGCCCGCCGCGCAGGCCGCGTCCAGGTTGCCGGACTCCAGTTCGGCGACGGCCGACACGACGAGCCGCAGCCCGTGCGAGCGCACGAACTCCTCGGTCGGGCAGGCCAGCGCGCGTTCGGTGAAGCGGCGCACCTGGCGGGGAAGTTTCAGGTCGCGGTAGCACTCGGCCGCGTCGGCGGCGAACCGCTCGTAGGAGTAGAAGTCCAACCAGGACGGGTCGGGGTCGCCGTCGCGGGAGCGCTCAAGCCAGCCCTCGGAGGCGCGCAGGGCCGCGCCGCACGCGGGGCCGTCGCCCGCCTTGGCCTGGGCGCGGGCCTCGACCAGCCGGAAGAAGCTCATGGTGCGCGCCGTCGCCAGGCCGCGGTTGCGCTCCAAGGCCGCCTGGGCCAGGTCCACGCCCTCGTCGGCGAAGCCCCGGTAGGTGGCCTGCAGGCTCATCGACGCGAGCACGTACCCGCCCAGCGGTACATCGGCCGCGCCCCGGGCCAGCCGCAGCGCCTGGATGTAGTAGCGCTGCGCGGCCTCCTGTTGGCCGGTGTCGAACGCCATCCAGCCGGCCAGCCGGGTCAGCTCGGCCGCGGCACCGAACAGCGCGCGGCCCACCTCGTCGGTGTACGCGCCG
>NZ_JAGMUE010001487.1:0-609 GCF_019049165.1 Streptomyces sp. AC627_RSS907 | reverse complement strand
GTTGGGAGCCGTGTGGGCGGGTGCGGAAGTACGCCGCCGTCTCGTCCCGCCCGGTGCGTCGCACGGTGCCGGTGATGATGACCTGCCGGTCGACCGGGTGCCAGGGGAAGAGGAGGGAGACCGCGGGGTTGGCGGCGAGTTGACGGCCCTTGCGGGAGCCGTAGTTGGTGAAGAAGACGAAGCCGCGCTCGTCGTAGCCCTTGAGCAGGACGGTACGGGAGTGCGGGCGGCCCGCCTCGTCGACGGTGCTGACGACCATCGCGTTCGGCTCGTGCAGGCCGCTGGTGACGGCCTCTTCGAACCAGTGGGTGAACTGGGCGAAGGGCGTGGCGGCGAGGTCGGATTCGAGGAGCCCGGCGCCGCGGTAGTGCTCACGCATGGCGGCGGGGTCAAGGACGCGCGGCTGCTGCGGGTCGGCATGGGACACGCGCATATCTTGCAGCATGCCGGGCAGACCCCCGCACGCTGCCCCGGGGCGGGCCGCCGTAACCCTCTCGGGTGGAAGGGGGCAGTGTGCCTCTTCTCACGCTTCCCCGCAGGTGGCGAACCCACCAAAATCATCGACTGACCCACTGTGGCCTCCGGACACCACCAACTATCGTGTCCGGT